>JBFMDG010000371.1:0-7361 GCA_040754135.1 Verrucomicrobiota bacterium | reverse complement strand
CGATCGCCTGCGAATCCCGCTGGAGGGATGATCAACACCGTCCATTTCCACGCGGTAAAAACTTCCAGATTGCGGGTGGTCTTCATCCACGCAGGCAAAGCGCGCAGTGGCCTCACTGAAATTGAGATCTGGGAGAAGTAGAGTTTTTTTGGCGGGCAGAAACACATGGTTTGAGCGAGGCCTTTCGGTTGGCAATTCTCTTCGCCGGATCGACTGTTCCATGGAAAAGGAGAGTTATGGAACCGCCGTTTCTGCATGAAAGCCCATTTGCTGTGCTCACGTTCATTGCTGCGCCCGCGTTGTTGACCAATGCCTCGAGCCTTCTCGCCATGAGCACGATCAACCGCATGCTCCGCACCCGCGACCGCATGCAAAGCTTGTTCGCACAATCAGAATCACCGCCGAAAAACGAAGCAGACGCAACCCGGCTGATGGCGCAGGTGGATCGCGTGGAAAAACAGGGCGTGCTTTTGCTGCGCGCTCTTTATTTTATTTATCTCGCGTTGGGAGCATTCGCCGCCGCGACGCTCGTTACCTTGCTGGGAGCGGCGCTGGTTCAATTCCAAGGCGCCTTCTGGTTTCGCTTTTTGGTTGGACTGGGGCTGCTCCTGGGCTTTGCGGGTGTGGGTGGCCTGGTCTCTGGCAGCATGACACTTTTTCGCGCCACACAAATTTCTCTGGTGAATATCAAAGAGGAAGCGGCACTGATCCGCGAGCGTCAGGCTCGGCGCACCGCTGAAAAAGGCAACTCTTAAGAACCCGCTCCGCTGAACTCCATGCGATTTCTACGGTTTGGCGCGAAGCGTGTCGAGACGCTGTTTGAGCCGTTCCTCGAAATCGGTTTCATTCTGGTAGAAATAAGCGATGCGATTCCCATCCACGGACCAGGTATGGAGATAAAACATCTTCTCAAACTTTATCCATTGGGCCGAGCCATCGATAAACACCTGATTGCCGCCGATCGGCACTTTCGAACGGGGCCCGCGATGTTGGGGCATGTTGCGGAAGACGTCGCGGTCTTGCCCACCCCATTGACCTTGAATTTTCATGGTCGTGTCGGCGGCGAGGGTCCAATAGGGTTGCGCCGAAGAGATTTTCACCGGGCTTCGCGATGGAAAGGTGCCGGCGGGGTTCAGCCAATTCGTGATCCCCCCAAAGTATTGATATCCGATCACCCACTGATCATAGCCGCGCTCATAAATCGGATAGAATGGCCGATTGGGGCAGGTCCAGATCGAGGCGGTGTTGCTTTTGACGACGAGGCTGACCGTGGCAGCGGCGGCGCTTTCCGGAGGATTGAGGGCAATTTGGACAACGCCACCTCGGGCCACGACCACTCGATCTTGATTGTCGAGGGCGTAAACGTTCATGCCGATGGCAATCTGCCGGAGATTGCTCAGGCAGCGGATGCGGCGCCCTTTTTCTTTGGAAGCGCTCAATGCCGGCAAAAGCAGGCTGGCAAGAATCGCAATGATCGCGATGACGACGAGGAGCTCAATGAGCGTGAATCCCCTTACTGGCCTTGACCTATGGCATGAAAGCGATCCATTCAAAGTCTCGCGCCGAGACCCACACATCGTCAGGGACTCTGAATACTCCGATTGCATCGTCGCCATCTTAAGAATCCCCGATCGAATGGCAAGCGTGGCTTCGGGAGTTTCGGAGTCGTAATTCGGAGATGGTGGTGAAAAGACGGAAGGAAGCACACGCGGTGGACAGGAGTGGCGCCAGCCAGTACCCTTTCCCCATGACTGCTCAGGCCCAATTTCCAGCAGAGCAAAGTTCCAGTGGCGAATTCGTGCGGCAAGAAGATGCGTTTCGCGACTGGATTTCGAACAATGGAACCTCCCCCTTCCCCGCCGTCGCAGGCCGATACCATTTGTACGTGTCGCTGGCCTGCCCCTGGGCGAGCCGCACCTTGATCGTGCGAAACTTGAAAGGACTGCAAGACACCATTGGCGTTACGATTGTCGATCCCGTGCGAGATGAGCGGGGTTGGGCATTCCGCGATGGACCTGGGCACACGCGCGATCCCATCAACGGCTTTGCATTCCTCAGCGAGGCCTATCGCGCGTCGGATCCGAACTACAATGGCCGGGTCACCGTTCCGGTTTTGTGGGACAAGGAATCGCGGCGCATTGTGAATAATTCGGAGGACGATCTTTGCCGCATGTTCAACGATGCGTTTGACGCCTTCGGGCGCGCAGACGTGAATTTGTTTCCGGCAGAAATTGAATCTGAGCACAGGGAATTGGCTGAATTTATTTATCACAAGATCAACAATGGAGTTTACAAAGCAGGATTTGCCACGGCCCAACCTGTTTACGAACACGCTTGCCGCGAGCTTTTCAAAGCACTCGACGCGCTCGAGGAACGGCTCGCCACACGGCGGTTTTTGTTTGGACGCCGCATTGTCGAGGCGGACTGGCGCATGTTCTGCACGCTGATCCGTTTCGATCCCGTTTATTACGTTCATTTCAAATGCAATCTCCACCGCATTGTGGATTATCCGAATCTCCATAGCTATTTGCTCGATCTTTACCAGCAAGAAGGAGTGGCGGAGACGGTGAATCTCGACCACATCAAACGGCATTATTACCTGACGCATGAGGAAATTAATCCGACGCGTCTTGTGCCGATCGGGCCTGAGATGAATCTGATGCGTCCGCACGGTCGAGAGCGGCTCTGATTCTTGCCATCCCGCTGAAACTCCCGCCGCGTCGAGAAGGCGTTACATTGGATCTGCGCCGGCGGGGATTTGTCCGGCAACCTCTCCACGCCACTTCAGCAAGCGTTTTAAAAATCAAGATTCCAGTTGGCCAACAGATTCAGGTTCGCTTTAATTCAGAGCAACAACGGCATGGTCACGCGTTATTTCTCGATTTTTCATTTCGCAATCGCAGCGGTTGTTTCTGGTGGCGTGATCAGTGAAGCCGCAACCAATCCGCCTGCTCCCGTTAAAATCCCGAAAGTGACGCGCGGACCTTATCTCCAAAGCGGCACGCCACACAGCGTCGTGGTTCGCTGGCGAACGGATGAGATGACCAAATCCATGCTCCGCTACGGAATCGATCCCTTGCAATTGACGAATACGGCACAAAGCGCCGGAGTGTTGTCGGAGCATGTCGTTCTGGTTCGAAATCTAAAACCTCAAACCAAATACTTTTACTCCATCGGCACGGACAAACTCACTCTGAGCACCGGACCGGATCACTTTTTCGTCACCTCGCCATTGCCCGGCACCGCTCAACCGACACGCATTTGGGTGATCGGCGACGCCGGGACGCGCGGCGCCAAACAACGCGCCGTCCGTTACGCTTATGAACAATTCGCGGGCGATCGGCACACGGACCTTTGGCTGATGCTGGGCGATAACGCTTATCCCGACGGCACGGACGAGCAGTATCAAGGCGCGGTTTTTGACATGTATCGTGATTTATTAAGAAAGTCGGTGGTGTGGCCTACGGTGGGCAATCACGATGCGATCAGCGCCACTTCCGACACGCAATCTGGCGTTTATTTTGATCTCTTTACGTTGCCAACGCTTGGCCAGGCCGGAGGGCTTCCATCAGGCACGGAGGCTTATTACGCGTTCGATTTTGCGAACATTCATTTCATCTGCCTCGATTCTCACGACACCGATCGATCTCCGAATGGCGCCATGCTCACCTGGCTGAAGCACGATCTCGCTTCGACCAGGCAGCATTGGATTTTCGCTTTCTGGCATCATCCCGTTTACAGCAAAGGCTCGCATGATTCGGACAACGACAATGACAGTGGCGCCCGCATGCGCGATATGCGGACCAATGCCCTTCCCATCCTGGAAGCCGCCGGCGTGGATCTGGTCTTGAATGGCCACAGTCATAATTACGAACGCTCGTTTCTGCTCGATGGTCATTACGGCCGGTCGGAAACGCTGAAACCTGAAATGAAAAAAAATGCCGGAGACGGCCGGCCGGATGGCCAGGGGGCGTATGCGAAAGTAACGCTTGGACCCGGCGTTCACGAAGGAGCGGTTTATGTCGTGGCGGGCAGCTCTGGCCAGGCCAGCGGCGGCACGCTGGATCATCCGGCGATGTTTATTTCCCTGAACGAACTCGGGTCATTGATCTTGGATGTGAACTCGAACCGTCTTGATGCCGTCTTTTTGGATTACAAGGGCAGCCGGCGTGATTACTTCACCATCATCAAGGGACAGTGATTTCCCAAAACAGAAACGAGGAGGGGCCGGTTTCCTAAATTATTTGGCGAGGGCGATGATGTAACGCTGGAGGCGCGCGATTTCCTCGGTCACTTCCAGTTGCGCGTAAATCTGGTGCAAATTCGAGCACATGCGCAACAGAATGCGCCGGGGGCTGACCGGGGCGAGATAGGCCTCTTGAAATCCGCTCGTGTGAATGAGGTACTTGATGCAATCCGCTTTGGTGAGCAGTTTGCCTTGATTGAAGGCGTCGATAAAAATTTCGCCGGTCGTGGATTGAAATCGCAGCAGGAAATGGCCTGGCATGCCGATGCCAACGATCGGCAGGCGAAGCCGGCGTCCCAAGAACAGATACACCAGGCAAAGGCTGATCGGGATGCCAGTCCGCCGGTCGAGGACGCGGTTAAGGTAGCTGTTGTCCGGATCGTTGTAATTGGTTTCGTTGCCGTAAAAGCCGAGTTCCTTGAACAGGTAATGATTGATCGAGCCAAGGATGCTCTCGACTCCAGAACCGAAATCGATCCGTTCTTTGAGATCGCCGACATAACTGTCCAACATCGCCTGATAGGCTTGGACATTGATGTCGGGGTATTGTGTGCGGGCCAACAGCCAGGCGCCTTCTTCGAGATCGAGATCTTCGCCTTGCCGCAGGCAGAATCCGAGAAAGTGGTTATCGGCCACCTGGCGCGACAAATAATTGACGATTTCCATGGCGCGCCGCCGCAGCACCGGTTCATTGCTGAGCGTATGGGGGCGAAGCCATTGAGTCGCCGGTTCTCCATAGGAAATGATTTTGGCGCGGACGGTGCGATAAACTGAAGCATCTTCATCCGACAGCAGCTTCAGCAAAGCGGCTTTCTGGCCCTCGGAAAGCGGCTGCACTGCATCTGTAGAAGCCAGCGAGCTCATGCGGATTTTTGCGGAATATACGCAGGACGATTTGCAAAATTCAAGACGGAAGGCCGCTCCGCGGATGTTTTTTTTGGGTTGAACCCAATATTGGCGACAAGCAGGGCAATCGAAGCCGGTCAAAACTTGCGCCGCACCGCCACCGCCGCAAAGGGCGAACTCGGATCTGCCGCAAACGAATTCCCGCCAACAGGAAAGATGGGGCCCTTGGGTGGCCGTGGCAGACAAACAATGATTTCCGGTTTTGTCGCCAAATTCAATTCCTGAAAGCCGGTCTCGAGTGTGGCTTGCTCCTCCGCTTTCATCGGCCTGACCGCTTTCAATTGAGCGTCGTAGGCCTGGCCCGATTTCACTCGATGATCCGTACCCACTTGAACCTCACCCGTCATCACAAACACACTCCCGCTGGCATCGGCAGCGTATTCAGTCCCGCGAATCACAATCCGCTCGTGGGGTGTGATGATTTCGTAGGTCGAGTCCGCAGAGAGCTTTTTGACATTCCCGAGGATTCGCCCCTGTTGCACTTCGAGCACGGTGGAAATTGTAGCGGTATTCTTGTCACGGACAAGATCGAGTTTGGCCAGTTTCAGCACGGTGTTTGGCGTGAGCCGAACGACGGGGCCGTTTTCCGCAAGGTACAGATCTGCAATAGAGTTTTGCCCGGTGCGGAGGAGTGTGCCTGGCCGATAAATTTGATTCACTCTCGCGGATCTCCATTCGTCGGGCGCCAAGCTGTACTCAGCAGTGCCTCGAACCGCACGAGCGACCGCCTTGTTGACGTCTGCCGCCGCCGTGACGCCGAACAATGTCGCCACCACAATTGCCGGCAGCGTGCTTGAACCAACCAGCTTGCGCACAGCAAGGAATAGCGGATGGAGGAATTGATTTCCAGTCGAGGGGTTTTTTCTCGGATTCATACGCGCCTTTCAGAATGACTTGCCAAACCAGCTTGATCGTATCGATGCATCATGATTTGTCAAAATGAGAATTAGCAGACTGCGTGCTGAGCAAAAATATCGGAGCTGCCCAATCAAAGGGTGCTCGGAATGGTGCGTTCAGCGGTTACTTGCTTTCGTCCGACTCGGATTCACGGTCCGATGGCGATTTGAGAAGTGTGTCTCGGAGGAGATCCTTTTGTTGCCGGCGCGCCTGTCGGCGAACAATCCAAAAATCAAGCAATGCCACGCCCATGGCCAGCGCGGTGAACCCGAAACAAATCAGCCAATAAATGATAAAGACCCAGCCTTGCAGGACTGACTTGAGGACAGTTTGCCCCCAAATCAACATGCCGCCCGCCAGTAACAGGAAAAACAATCCGAACCAGCGTCGGCGCGCATCCGCGCGTTCAGCCATGAACAGAGCTTACCACTGCCTCCGGAAGTTCCAAGCTATTCAATCTTTCCGCGTCACTCGATTGCGACTCGACAACAGAGCGCTGGAACGCCACCTCCGCTCCGACATCTACCATCTATCTAGACCCCATTTTGTGGCATCAGGTCCCCCGCGAGGTTGACACTCATTCGGATCCGGTTTCGACGCCATGCGCGCGGAGTTGCCGAGGCGTCGAGCGGTCCCACGCTCAAGTTGCGCTTTGACATTCCGCTCAGAATTCCTATGCTCGGCTTCAGTCGTACTCTTTTGTGCAGCCCACTTCGATATGAAATTTCTAAAGTCGCTTACGACCGGAATCCTGATCGCGCACCTTGGGTTGAGCCCATTATTAGCCCAGCCGGTTCTATCGCCGCAAAATCCGTTTCAACCCACCGTTGGCAGTGGCATCACCAATTTGCGAGTAACCAAACAAAGCGAGGACGGCACGGAGGCCCTCCTCACCATGGAATACACCTACGACGGCTTTGGCGGTAACACGACCCAGATCGTTCCGCTCATTGGCAAAAAAGGCCAAAAAGGCGTTTCTGCCTGGTTCGGATCTGACCCGGTCACCGTGGGGCGCGGCAGAGGCATCGTCACCGTCAAGGTGCGATACTTCAACGACGAATTTGGTGTGCCTCCCGAATTCACCTCGGATCGGTTGGAAATCCTGTTGTTGAACCAGGCGGGAAACGCCATTGTCAGCCGCGTTCCATTCCTGAAAACCATCAAATGGGGCAGTCCAAACGCCAAACCTGCGCCACCGCCCTCCGACGCCATGCTCCTGGTCCACGGCGACAACGCCGCCAGTGAACTGGCCAAGCAAAAGGAAGCCGAGGCGAAAGCGCGAGAAGAGGCTCGCCTCAAAGCCGAAGCCGAA
>JBFMDG010000370.1:0-7363 GCA_040754135.1 Verrucomicrobiota bacterium | reverse complement strand
CCCTCATTTCAGGTGTCGATCCAAATTCGTACGGGGAATCTCCAATTCCAAAAACGAAAGTCAGGGAACTTGTGATCGGCGAAAAATCCGTTCCTTCCAGGCCGCCCGGCGCAGCCCACACGTTGGTCGTCAGAGCAAATCGATGGTTCCATGTCACCTCATCGATCGTTGCCGGTGCCCCCAACCCCGGATGCAACGGATCGGAGGCAGTTTTGTTTCCTTCGCCCCAAGGTCGCAAAACCCGTTTCAGATGAAAGAGGGCTTCGGCGAACCCATCCACCGGCTGACGGGTGACTTCGAGAATCAACCGGGCACTCTGAATTGAAGCCCCCCGCGGAACAGCGTCGGCAATAGCAAATCGAAACAGGCCGCGATTCCGAGGACCATTTTGGGTCGTGCCTGCATTCACAAATGGCGCGCCGCCCAGATTATTGTCCGGAACCGTTTCGATCAAAGTGGCGTCGGCCACCGGCATCAGAGTTACAGTTTCGGCCGGAACGCCGGGGCCGGAGGAAAGAAAAATACCGAGGCAAAGAAATCGGCAAAAACTCATCGCGCAATCGCTGAACATCAAACCACCTTCAACTCGCCGAAAATCGTCGTGTTGTCTTTTGTGGAGGTGCCGCCGGATTTGAGGTTCTCGCCGGCAATCGTGTAGCCGGGAATGATGCGATCGAGCTGATTTTGAGTGGCGCCGAGATGATCCCGAAGGATTTCCCCGAGGACAGAGCGATAATCGACCGCGCGCTTTAGATAACGATTGCTGACACCGAACATGGAACCGGTATCCCCGGTGACCCAGGGAATGGAGCGGCCGTTGTAATTATCCGATGGGCTGCAGGCAAACACTCCCGAAGCGTTGCCCTTGTTGAAGCCTTTGACCCCGCCGCCCGCGACAAACATCACACCGGCCTCGGCGTGATCTGTCCCTTGATCGGAATTTTCAACGGTCGTGCGACCGAATTCCGAGAGAGTGACAACCACCAGATTGTTCCAATTGGCTTTATCGGGGTATTTGGAGAAGTACTTTTTCAGCGCGTAAATAGCCCAGGCGATTCGCTTTTGCAGATTGGAATGGGTGCCATTGATCCCACCCTGACTGCTGTGCGTATCGAACCCACCCACCTCCGTGCCGGCAATGATGGCATCGGTTTTGTTCAGGATGATGGCCGCAGCCTTGAGCCGATTGAAGAATTCGTATGCGCCGGTGTCCACGACATATTTGTTGGCCGCGTTCCCATGAAATGCATAGCCGCCATTTTTTGCGTTGGACGTGGGGAAAAGGTAATACGGCTGAACATCATTATCGGTGTTGGTATCATCAACGTAGGTGTTCCCATTTTCGCTGAAATCGAGCGCCGCAAAAATAGCCAGCGTATCGGTGAGATTCTTGTACTGCAGATTCAGCAGGTCGCGCCCTTTCTTCTCGGCATAAGGAACCTGGTTCAAGGCCATGAGGGCGGCATCGGCTTTGGCGTTTCCTGAAGGGGTGTTGGGAATGCCAAAGAGATTGTAGCGCGTCGGATCGCTCAGGTTGGTCATCGCCGCATCCGAGCCACGCAATAACAAGGGCAAGCTCGATTGCACCGAGACGCCGGTGAGGGGCGCGGAGTTGGCCAGGCCCGATTCGATCATGGCCCGGTAGAAAATGCCCTCCTTCAGCACTTTGTCATTCGGCGCGCCCGTTTCCCAATAATTCTGCGAATCAAAATGAGAGCGCGACTGTTTGGGATAACCCACGCGATGGATGAGAGCCAGATCTCCGGCATTGTAAACAGGCGCGAGGAATTTCAGCGAGGGGTGCAAAGCGGCAAACCCATTGCCCAGGCGAATGGAATTCGTGTAACCAAACGTCGGATCTGCCGCGTTACTCACCGCCGGGAAATCACACGGACCGGCGGCTGAGTAATCGGTGCCGGGATCGGACGGGATGAGAATCGTGGGGCGATGCGTGGCGTTGTAGGCGCTGTCGCGGACAGGAATGACCGAATTGATGCCGTCATTGGCGCCGCGCAGGAAAATGAAAAGAATTTTTTTTCCGTTACGGCCGATGGTTCCTTCGGCCAGGGCCCGTTTCATGAGAAAGGGGATGTCCACCAAAGTGGAGAGCGCCACGCCCATTCCCGCTTTGAAAGTGCGATCAAAAAAGCTGCGGCGCGAGAGGATGTTGAACTGATGCATACTATTGTTCCTGGAAGCGTTGTGAGGTCAAAAGCATGGCCACCATGCCGCGGACCCGAGTGTCATAGGTGATGGAGCCAGGAGTGAAATTCGCGAAAGGTGATGAAGTTCGTCCATCATCGGCTGTGTTGAGATAATTCAAAGCTTCCCGGCGGTACAGGTCGAGGTTTGCTTTGCCCTCTCCCGGAAAGAGAATGCTGAGGAAATAATCCACAACGGCGCCCGCATCCCGCAACTGAGTCGAGGTCAGCTTTTTCTGCAAGAGCGCCACCGGATAGACGACGTTGGCAGCGCCCGCATCATTTTTGGCATCGCGGCCGGCCGTTGTGCTTTGATTCGGAGCGGTCAAAACCGATTGCACGAAACGCAATCGCTCCGCAATCGTGCCTGCGCTAATCCAGCCTGGTCCGGATTCGGGATAACCATCCGGTTCCTCGCGATCGAAAAGCCGCATGCGACCCATGCGATTCATGCCGCTGTAAATGCCGAATCCATCCGTGTCCGCAGTGGCCGTTCCGTCGGCATTTTGGGAGCGCAATGCGCGAATCGTGCTGACCGTGAACTCAAAAGGTGTTTTGATTTTTTGTTGGGAAGCGCCGTGACCGCGAAACAGTTCCGAATTAAAGATTACTTGCAATACTTTGCGGATTTGCCCTTTGGGCGCGCTCCCATCCCAGGCCATCATGCAGTCCCAAACCAACTTTTCCTCGGGCGTTGTTTCGGCATCGGTGAAATCGTAACCGTGAGCGAAATCATCATGTACAAAAAGCCGGCAAAGTTTCACGCTGATGTATTCCTGCGTGAACGGAAGATCGGCCAGATAGGCGATGACTTCGTATCCGTCCTTGATTCCATTGGTGCCGGAGCGTGCCGGCAGTGTCAGATCATAGCGTCCCGGAACGGCATTCGCGCCGTAGCGTTTGCTGGTGTAATGAGCGCCGAAACGCGCCGGAATGGTTTTCCCGGGAAAGATCGATTTGCTCGAGGTGTTGTGCCGCGTCTCTCGATATTTAAATGCCCAGACGCCGTTCAGGTTCGTGATGTTGACGCCGGGATTGATGTCGATGAGGCGGGACGCAAACGGATTGAACTCATTGTTGGTCGCGACGAGGGCGACGGACCAACCGGTCCAGGCTTTGGAGGTTTGAACGATGTCATTCTGATCATATCCGTTATCCACTCCGAAGGTAAAAAGTTCCAGCAGTTCGCGCGCATAATTCTCATTGGCGATATTGCGCCCGTCGCCGCGGCTGTTCACGGTATCGAGATAAATAATCATGGCGGGACTTTCCGCGCTGATTTTCAAAAGATCGTGAAAAGTGCATTGCGGGTTAAGGAGCGCATTGCGCCAGCGTTGAATCTCTTTGAACTCGAATTGAGTGGGTAATCGCGTCACGCGAGCATCGGCATTCGGGTAATAAATATCGATATACTCACGCGACTTCGACCATTGGGTCACAAAATGATTCTCCAGAAACTGCAACAGCACTTCGAGGAGTTGCTTTTTCGAACGCACTGCGTGCAGCACATGCCACGCTCTCAAATCGTCGAGGCTCGCGCTGGCCATCGCCAACCGCGTCATCAATGTGTCAGAACTGGCCACGATTCCCGATCCGGACAAGCGCAGCGTGGCTCCGGACGCTTTGGTGCGGCTGCGGAGAAACCAGTAACTCAGCGTGTAGGTTTGGGAACTGGACAGGCTCGGCCTTATGGACTGCCAAATCGCGGAGTCGCGTGTTGTCCCAGGCGACGCAGCGGTCATGTACAAACTGAAATTGCCGGAATGTTTGACGTCTGACACCACAGCCGAACCCAAGTGATTGTCCGAAATTGTCCAATCACTGACCGTGAGCGCTACTTCAAAACCCCCGTTTCGAATGAGGTTCACTCCCGCCTCCGGCACCGTGCCGGCGACCAACTTCACGTCATCGATCCACCCTTCGCCGATCGAGGTCAAATACATGTAGAGCGTGGAACTCGACCCCGTTCCGGTCGCAGTGACGTATTGCCATTCCCCATCGGGAACGACGCGATCGAAATCCAGGTTTTCCTGAATGCTCTCGGGCGTGAGTTGTTCCTGAATGTAAGCGTCGGGGCCAAGCGCGGTGACTCGTTCCAGCTCGTCGGGTGTTGGGCCGTAAGCAAGCCGGTTCAGGAGCGTCGCAACCCCCAGCGCGTTGGAGCTGAGCGGGACCGCTTCCAATCGGAAGAACCCGGTTTGCGTGGGCATCGGTCCGGTCCAATCGAACCCGCTGAACGATCCGGACAACAGCTCGACGTAAGGACCTTCGACTGTTCCGGATTGAAGCACTTTGAATTGTTCCGCCGCTGCGAAGGGCGCGAACTGAATTCGGGTTTGGCCATTGGTAAAAGAAAACCCGGTGATTTCGGGTGCGAGAGGTTGCGCGTTGAGGAGAGGAATGGCAAACGAAAGTGAAAACCACACCCAAACGCGTCGAAGTTGCCGAGCCATAAGGTGCTTAGATTGTAATTGGGTCAAATTTGTGACAAGCGCGAAAATTTAGCAAGGCCTGTGCCGAATGGCGCAGGCGAGCGCAGGGAAGAGATTCCTGTCCATGGGGCTGATAGGCTCTAGTTGATCTCGGATGGGATGCTGAGACAAACCCCGATGGAATTTCAGGTGAGTTTTGAACGCGGCTTTTGCCCTCATCGCAACCGGCTGCCTCTGGTTGCATCCGCGGGGAAGGCGCGTTGGAAAGCGAGATTAGACCAATCCTTCCAGTATGGTTGGAAGGCGTTCCACGCTGCGTTTCAGATTCGCGCGCGCGATCGTTTTTTCGGACTCGCTTTGTTGCGGAACCAACAAATTCCAAGCGGGTGTTTCCAGCCAATCTTCCAGAGCCACTTCCACCGTGTTGCCGCTCTGACCAATTTTGGCATGGCGCACCAACCGATCGGCAATGTGCACTGCGGCCACGACTCGAGTGTTGTGACCGGCCCGTTCCGGCTCATGATGATATTGAGCAGTTTCCACCATCACCTCGGGCAAATGATGATTCGCCAGGTAAATAGCCCCCAGTTCGGCATGGTTCAAACCGAGAATGTTGGTTTCAAGCGCGAGCAAATCCTGCGGTTCCTCCTGCATGCGCCGATGAATCTCAGCAAAATGCTTTGGAAATGTTGCCGCCATCACAATCTTGCCGACGTCGTGCACCAGCCCAGCCACATAATCGGCTTCGTCGGAAGGCACTTGCACCGTCGAAATGACTTCTCTGGCCATCATCGCGGTGCCAATGCAATGCCGCCAAAACTCACGCCACGGAAACGGCGTGTTCCCAGCCAGTCGCTGAAAGTCCTCGATAACTGGAGTGACCATGGCCAGCTGGCGGATTTGGCGCACGCCAAGGTAAAAGACCGCTTCTTCGATATTGTTGACCGGAGCGCTGAGGCCGAAATAGACGGAATTCACCAACCGAAGCAAGCGCGCGGTCAAACTGGGATCGCGCCGGATCACTTCGGAAATTTGCGAGGCGTAACGTTGATCCGCGGAAAGCAATTCGCGCAATGCGCTGTTGATGCTGCCGAGCGAGGGCAGGCGCGCGCAGCTCTTGAGGCTGGTTTCGATCTGAGCACGTTCCAAGCGGGGAATGGTCCGCGTCGGATTGGTCACTTCCATTGTTTCCACGCACCCTCTATCGGCAGGACAGAGCAAAAGTTAATGCGGAATTTGCGGCGCGGAATTATTTCCGTCCGGGCTAAAGTTTACCGAGGAAACGCCGATGACAGAGCAGACGGTTTGGGGCCGCCATCCCTGACCGTGTCCGACAACTCGATTGCATGCGCAACGGCTTTACAACAGCAAGTAAGCTGAGAATCCTCTGCCTTTTTTTAGGGGCGAGCGCCGTTGCCGCGCCGATCCGTCAGTACCTGCCAGTGGTCGGTTCCGGGCCTTTGCGCTTTCAGCCACCGCGTAAACCGGGTGACCTCTCCGTGCTCCCTCCGCTCCTAATGGCCGAGGCAGAGCCGGTCTCAGCGCCTGATCCAAATCCAAGTATCGACACCAATGCCCCGCCGGTTCAGAGCGCGGCGCCTGAACCTGTTCCGCCTGCTGAAGTCGCCACAAACATGGCAACCAATACGGTGTCGACCAACGTTGTTCCTGCTGCCCCTCCGGCACAGAGCAGCAACACACCGCTCATCGACACCGGAGATTCCAGTCAAACGTTGACTCCGCAAATGCTTATTCAATTCTTCCGGTCAAATGCGCGAACGAACGGCGGAGGGCGCGACACGACCGTGGTTCTTCCTCAATTTGCGCCACCGCGTCCGCCAACGCCGCCGTCCAGCACCGCCACTTACAACACGCCTTGATTTTTTTCAGCCCAATCATGTTGCGTCGCCAAACAGTTTCGCATTGGAGATCCTGCTGTGCCCTGTTGCTGAGTGCGTTCACCCTTTGCGGCGCGGGCGAAGGCAAACCGGATGGGCACGCCACCGAGTTGGCCCTGACCAACTCCACACCGGCATTCGAGGCCAAGGGCACCTTGAATCAAACGAATGCGCCTGCGTCTACATCGAGCGAAACCAATGCGACTCCATCGGAAGTTGATGCCAAGGCTGCGGCAACGGATAAAGTGCTGGCGGATTTCATTGCCGGCCAAAAAGGACAACGTGATCTCACTTCCACTAATACCGCTGCGCAAGCGCACGCACATTCCCCTGCTCCGCTGGAAGCGATCCCGACAGATAATCTGCATGAAAAACCTGCCGCCCAGGTCTCCACTTCGGAATTGCAGTTGAAGCAATGGCAAACCGAGCTGGCGAATGCGCGTCAGTTCCGGACCGAGCAGAATTTCAAGCAGGCCATTTCAGTTTTGATCCCACTCCTCGAAGGCCAGGCCCCCGATGAAATCAAGCGTCCGGCACTCTTTGAACTCGGGTTGGCGGCCCATCAGGGCAAGCAATTGTCGAAGGCTCAGCAGATTTTTTCATTGTACGTGAGCCGATATCCCGAAGATCCCACAGTGCCGGAAGTTTTATTGCGGCAGGGAGTCATTTATCGCCAGATGGGGGTGAACACACTCGCGCTTTCAAAATTCTATGGCGTCCTCTCGAGTGCCCTGGCGCTGAAACTGGATCGGTTCGAGCATTACCAGCGCGTTGTGCTCCAAGCGCAAACGGAAATTGCCGACAGTTATTTCATCGAAGCGCAATATCGTGA
>JBFMDG010000369.1:0-7405 GCA_040754135.1 Verrucomicrobiota bacterium | reverse complement strand
ATGGTTTCCGAAAGATCGTTCAGATCAAACGTAGCCCCCTCGGAAACGGAGACTGCCGATCCATCGGGAATCGCTCCAGCGGCTCCAAGGGTAAGCGTTCCGGCATTGATGAAAGTAGCGCCTCCGTAGGTATTGCCTCCATTACTTAATGTTAATGCGCCACCACCGGATTTAGTCAAGCCGACAACGGTGCTGGAATTATTTCCAATCAGGGCAGAAATGTTCAGTGTTGTGCCGGTCGCAGTCGTCACGATTAAATCCTGATTTCCGGCTGCCCCGGTCCCGGCGGTGAGCACGCCGCTCGTTCCAGAAATCGTGTTTGCTCCTCCCGAATTCAACAAACCTCCGGTGGTCAGGATGAGATTTCTCGAACCCATCGAGATTGTAATGCCGTTGGTGAGGTTTATTGAATTGATCGTTTTATTATTATTCAAACTGGCGTTGCCTGAAGGACGCACATTTTCAGTGCTGCCCCATTGGTTTGGATTCGTGCTCGTCTCGTACGTGGTGAGCCGCGCCACTCCATTTGCGCCATACGTCGCCCAAGTGAGATCGTCCACTGTTGCCCAGCCGCCAATCAGACTGTTCACAAGCGTCGGTGCTGAAGTGAAAACAATTCGCGGATTGTTTCCAGAAGTACCGATCGTGCCAGAACCGGCATTTTCGAAAGTCACGGTGGATCCCAACGTCCGACTCAAGCTCGCTAACGTCAGCACTGAAGCAAAGCTGGTGGTTGGATTGTTGATGGAGATTTTGTTCGCCCCACTCGAAAGCGTGACAGCTCCGCCCGTTTCCGAGCTCGAACCGGTCGTTCGCCCGTCGAATCGGAGCGTGCCACCGGTGAAAGTCAGCCCCGCGGTGTTGCTGATGCGATCCGTTCCGTTGACGGCTGAGTTGTCCAGCTTGAGGGTGCCGCCTGCGGCGAGAGTGAATGCCGTCGCACCCGCGAGCCGGCCGGCCCCATTCACGCTTAAGGTGCCTTCATTGACGGTGACGCTCCCGGTATAGGTAGATTGGGCTGCGGTGATGGAGAGAATTCCCGAACCAAGTTTGGTCATCGCGCCCGAGCCAGTCAGTTGCGAAGCCGTTCCGAGCGTGAGTGTGATGCTCGAATCGACATCAAACGCGCCGCCGCCGGAATTCACGGTGAATACTTTTCCGGAGTTAGCCGTGAAGCTGCCGCCCACGTTCAACGTGCCACCATTGAATGTCACGTCGTTGCCCGCAGCGCCCAGATTGTTCTCTGCGGTAACGCGGAGTGTCCCTTCTTCGATGGTTGTAGTGCCGGTGAATGTGGCCGAATTGTTCCCTCCTAAAGTCAAAGTGCCTAATCCCGATTTGGTGAGCGCACCCGAACCGCTCAATTGGCCTGCCGTGCCCAAAGTGAGGGTCTGGCCGCCTTCGATGTCCAACGTGCCGCCGCCAGAACTGAACGTAAAAACTTTGCCTCCATCGGCAGTGAAACCGCCTGTCACGTTCAATGTCCCTCCATTCAAAGTCACGTCATTCCCCGCCGCCCCAAGATTATTTTCTGCAGAAATGCTGAGTATACCCGATTGAATAATGGTGGTGCCGGTGTAAGTCGCGGCGTTGTTTCCACTGATTAAGAGCGTGCCCAGCCCGCTTTTCGTGAGGGCGCCGGAACCACTCAATTGGCCGTCGGTTCCCAAGGTAAGCGTTTGGCCGCTGTCAATATCGAGTGTGCCCGCCCCAGTCATGGTAAACACTTTGCCCTCGCTGGCCACAATGCTTGAAGCAATGTTGAGAGTGCCTCCGTTGAAAACGAGTGAACTGTTCGTCGTTCCCAAAGCGCGCTCGGCGGTGATTTGAAGAATGCCGGAGTTCAGCGTCACGCCACCGGTAAAGGTGTTTTGCCCGTACAAAATCATTCGACCTGTTCCGTTCTTGGTCAGTCCTCCGGATCCGCTAATTCGTCCGAAACTCGTCAAAGTGCCGGAAGAACTTTGATCCACAGTCAAAGAATCAGTCAACGTAATCGCCGATGTGAAAATAGGTGAACCGCTGCCGCCGATTGTCAAAGTCGCAGGCCCGGCTCCCGAAGCATCGAACGTGAAGGTGTTCCGGCCGGAAATCGAATAATTATTATCATCCGAAATGGAGAGCGAACCGACTTTGATGGCTTGTCCCAGCGTGATGATGCGGTTCGCTGTGATCGCAGATCCCAAGGTAGCCGAGGCGCCCGTGGCATTTGGAAATCCGCTGGGTGTCCAATTCGTATTGACGTTCCAAGCGCCGTCATTATCGAGGGTCCATGTCTGAGCGCGAAGCCGCACCTCGGGACTGATCAAAGTGAACAGCCCTAGCGCGAATGCAAGTATGAACCGCATCTCGAAACGCCTAGACATTCAAAGGGCAGGCTAAAGGCCTTTCTGAAAAAGGCAATATCAATATTGGGCGCCTTAGCGAAAGTTGGGCCAATGCCGGTGAACACTCAGCAACCAGAGTTTCGGGCCAAGAATCGGGGGCTTTCAAAAAACGTCAGGCTTCGCCAGATTGCGGCAGTGTCCTGTTTCGAGGTACGGGTGTCTCTTGCGGTCGCAGCGCAACCGATGATCCTGAGCCCAATAGCCCTGATTTCCATAGGGCTGTTTGACGGAAAAAGAAGGGAGCCGAACGGAAACAATTGTTCTTGCTTTTTCCAGAGGCACAGTTCAGAAATGTCATCGGCGTCCATTTGCGAAGATTGAGTGCACCGCGACTGCTGGTAAATCGCTTGCCTGTCAGCCACCAGCCTCAAAAAGTTGTTTACATCTAAAACAGTTGAGAACGGCAACTCTTTTGCTTGCGGCTTCCGCTTGGCGTTGACCGATAATTTTTTGCCTGCCGGCAAACCGACTGAAATATGAGACATTCGCGAACGAAAAAATGGCTTCCTGTTTTTACTTTGGGAGCCGGACTGATTTTGAGCCCGACGGAGGCAACAGTCCTGACCCACTACAAGACGTACTCCGACGTCGATGTAGCCACGGCCGTGGTCGGGGGATTACGCGAGGTTGCTGCCGGAGGGACGATGACGGTTACTGGCGTTTCTGGTCAGATTTTGGAAGCCTACCTTTATTGGCAGGGTCACGGAGTAATCGATGATCAAGGTCAAGCTACTTGCTCAGCAGTTTTCAATGATCAACCAATCACCGGGCAAAGCATCGGTGTTTCCAATCCGGATGGCTGGGACAAACCGGATCACAATTTGGATTTTGCTTTCGGTCAGGCTTTTCGCGCCGATGTTACGACGTTGATTACCGGGAATGGGGATTACACGATTCGCGGGTTTGCGTTGCCATTAACGCCGGACTGGAATCAGGTCCAAGGTGCATCGCTGGTCATCATTTTCGACGATGGCAATCCGGCAAACAACGTTGATGTGGCGATTTACAATGGGTGCGACGAAAACTCCCTCAAGACAACCTACGACCCGGCGGGGTGGTACTTAAACATCTCGGGTGTTCAATATGCGCAAGGCGACAGTGTTCAACTCGAATTGCACGTTTCAGATGGACAGGAGTTTTATCAAGAGCGTCCGCTTTTTCTGAACAGCCAGCTTATGTTCGGTGAAGATGACGCCGATGGAAGCGATATTTTTTCCGGTTCTGCTCCAGGACCCCTCGAATTCGATTACACCTTTTACAAAGGCAGCCTCTGGGATGCTCGCTCGTTCGAAATAGGTCCATTCCTCGTGGA
This sequence comes from Verrucomicrobiota bacterium, assembly GCA_040754135.1. Taxonomy (GTDB): domain Bacteria; phylum Verrucomicrobiota; class Verrucomicrobiia; order Limisphaerales; family SIBE01; genus JBFMDG01. Next base: position 3,706 of record JBFMDG010000369.1, on the reverse strand, counting down.
TGGCATTGCAAACAATTTGACCCTTACGACCGGATACATTGACGAAAACATCAGTCTTATTCTCACCCTCATCAAAACAAAAGTCGGTGGGTTGCAACCCGTTCAAATCCCCCCTGGTAATGTGGCCCCAACCGTAACCTGCCCTGATGCCGTTACGGTGGACTGCGCTCCAGCCAATGGAGCGACACACACTTTGACGGTGCAAGTCGGAGACGCAAATGGAGACTCACTTCAGGTGACTTGGATTGTGAATGGAAGTGTGGCGCGAAAGGATACTGTCCCCGCTGGCGGCCCACCCACCTCGGCTGCTTTGTCACTGACTTACACATTTCCGCAAGGAAACAATGTGGTGGCTGTGACCGTATCTGATCCTTACGTGGGTCCGACGACCTGCAATACGGTCGTGACCGTTACGGCAATTGACGCATTGCCCCCGTCCGTCGATTGCGGTCCGGGCCTCCAGGCATTGGCTAACAACGCAGGAAACGCTGCGATTCCAAATATTCTGAACCAGGTTACCGCGTCCGATAACTGCGCGGCGGCGAATGCGCTCATCTATTCTCAAACCCCGTCCCCTGGAACACTTGTTGGAGTAGGGACGCACACGATCACCGTCACGGTGACAGACTCCGCTGGAAACGTGGGGCAATGTTCAACCACATTTACAGTCACTCAGGAAGCGCCTCCGCCCCCATCCGGCGATACTTTGACTGCCAATCCTGATGCGGCTGCCACTTGCCCTGGGGTGCCCGTAACCACGGGGAACGTGTTGAGCAATGATTCGAGCAGCAACGGAAATCCATTTTCAATTTCAGTGTTTGATGCTTATTCCGCGCAAGGGGGATCCATTGCTTACAATGGAAACGGGACATTCACCTATTCGCCTCCGGCAAGTTTCTCTGGGACAGATTCGTTCACTTACACCATCAGCAATGCCTCAGCAGCTGCAGTAGGGACGGTCACGATTAGCGTGGCGGTGGCGCCAGTCGCCGGGAACGATTCCGCCGTGGCTCAGGCCAATTCGAGCCAGACCATTGCCATATTGACCAATGATTCCGATCCGGGCGGCGGCACGCTCACCGTGGTTCAGGTCACCCAACCTTCGAATGGCAGTGCCACTTTGAACCTGGATGGCACGATCACCTACACTCCCACCGCGAATTTCAACGGGACCGATTCTTTCAACTACACGATTTCAAATGGTTCGTGCACCACGACCGGCGTGGTGACCCTGACGGTTGTGTCCCCTTCGCCGAGTGAAGGATTCGCTACATTCACGCAAGGCGGGTGGGGCTCGACGCCGAACGGTACAAATCCAGGGTCACTGCTTGCCGACAACTTCGCGGCGGTTTATCCAAACGGCGTCACCATTGGCGGAACTTACACTTTGAAATTCACCTCTGCTCAATCCATCGAAGTGTTCTTGCCGCAAGGCGGAACGGCCTCAGTTTTAAAAAGCAGCCAGGTAAATCCAAAGAAGAAAGTTTCCGTGCTTGCGGGGCAGGTGCTGGCGTTGGAGCTCAATGTCAAATTTTCCAGTCTCGGCATCACGCAATCCGGTTTAGGCAATTTGAAACTGGCCCGTGGCAAACTTGCCGGCTCGACGGTCACAGCGCTCCTCACGCTGGGCAATAAAGTTCTTGGCGGCCAAATAAGCGCCCTGCCGAATGGTGTCAGAGTTTCCGATCTCAATGACATCATCACGGCCGTGAACGAGAATTATTGCGATGGGACCACCGACAATGGTTATCTGATTCCTTAGTCTGGCGGCGCAGGCGGATTCACCGCGTCCCATCTTGAATTTATTCATGACGGCCAATCATTCGATTGGCCGTTCTTTTATCTTCCAACAAACCGGTCATGGCCATTGCTTGTTGCCCGATTGAATTGGCCGCGGCTCGATTTCAACGAAGCACCCTCCCATGCGCATGATCGAACGCAAGTAACCAACAAAAATGCGCCAGCTACCGAAGTAACTGGCGCATCCTCTCGGATGTTGTGGGGAGGCTAATCACCATCATCCTTGAGAATCTCGAATTTTGGCGACCCGTCACTAATCAGATTGATGATCGCGCTGCCGTTTCCTTTTTGGGCCGCGTCGCGGAATTCCTTTGGGGTTTTGACAGGGTGATGATTCACCTCAGTGATGATGTCCCCTGGTTGAATGTTCTTTTTCGCGGCCGCACTGCCTGGCTCGACTTCGGTAACGATGACGCCTTCGGTCAAAGCGACGTCATATTCTTCAGCCAATTCCTGAGTCAAGTTTTGGACGGTGAGGCCGAAACTCTTCGCAGATGAAGAAGTCAGGTCCGGCGATTTGCTCGCGGAAACGGCTTCCTCATCCGGCCAGGCGGCGGTCTTGACTTTGAGTTTGATCACTTTGCCTTCGCCTTTGTTATCTTTTCGAAAAACTTCCATGGCCACAGAGCTGCCGATGGCTTTGGAACGAATTTGATATCGCAAATCCTGCGAGTTGCTGACCGGCTGTCCATCCACAGAAATGATCACGTCCGAGGGTTGAAGCACCTTGTAAGCGGGCCCATTCTTGTCGATCTGATAGACAATCACCCCATCCTTGACCTGGTCTTTGACCATCTCTCGGAAATCCGTGTCATCCCGCAAAGCGCGAATGCGCACGCCCAGCCAGGCGCGGTCGTACTTTCCGTTGCTAATCAATTGTTCGGCGACCTGTTTGGCGAGATTAATCGGGATGGCAAAACCGATGCCGGTGTTCAAACCGCGGATCAACGTATTAATCCCAATGACCTCGCCATAAATATTCACCAGGGGACCGCCACTGTTTCCAGGATTGATGCTGGCATCCGTTTGGATGAAGTCCTGATCCATTTTTTCACCGAGCGATCCGGTCCCGAAATTTGGAATCACATGCGATCGCCCCTTGGCGCTGACATGTCCGAAGGTAACGCTATAATCGAGATCAAACGGGGCGCCGATGGCGATCGCAAATTCGCCCACGCGCGTTTTGGACGAATCTCCCAGCTTCGCTTCGGGAAGCTCTGTGGCGTCGATCTTGATTACCGCAATATCAGAGAGCGGATCTTTACCTCGAACCTCAGCGGCATACTCGCGTCCATCTCGGAAGCGAACGCGAATTTTCTCGGCGTCTTCAACAACGTGCGTGTTGGTGAGAATGAATCCGTCCTTGCGAATGACAACTCCCGAGCCACGGCCATCAAAAACAGGCGCGCGTCGTGAAGGCTTTTCGCTGTCGCGCCGCCGGAAGCGTTCCTCGAATTGCCGGCGTAATTCAGGCGGAAAAAGATCGAGGAGAGGATTATCATCCTCTTCTTTTGAGTCAGGTCGATGCGCGACTTCGATCACGACCACGGACGGCGAAACAGTGTCGGCGACTTCGATGAAGGCTTCATTCAGCTGCCGCGCCATTTCGAGAGCAGGGGAAGGCGGCTTGGCGGGCACGGGCCAAGGCGCAAACGCCAGTCCGGCGGCGAGGGCGAGGCGAGAAAGAGATTTGCCACGATGTTTCATTGCCGGATCACGATAGTCTCCCCTTTGGAGTTAGCCCACGAAAAAATGTTCAAAACCCGGCGGAATCCCCTATGAGCCTGTCTGAAAATTCCGTAGGTCCTGTTTTCTTGCAAAAGGCCGGATGGCAAGGCGCGACGAGCGAGCATACCCGCAGCGGTCTGTGAGCGAGGAGCAACGCCGCCAGACGGCCTTTTGCGAG
>JBFMDG010000368.1:0-7433 GCA_040754135.1 Verrucomicrobiota bacterium | reverse complement strand
ATCTTCCTCTTTCTGGTGACACACCATGTCAATCACCACCGTGCTGGCCAGGATCAGAACATCATCTTCACCTTCGGAAATCTCCACCCCATAGGAGTCGGTCCATGACAACCATTTCTTGGAAACGGTCGCGACTACGCATTCGCCGCGGCGGAAAGTGTATTCGTGATCGAGAAAACTGCCGGTGGCCTCCAAGTCATCCGGCCCCGGAACATCCACGGTAAATCTGCAGCGCAAAAATGTGAACAGCTTCTTCTTCACCACCGCCGCCAGCGCCCCATTGCGATGAATCTCGTAAGTCGGACCCCAGCTCAAAAGTTTCTGCCGGATGAACGCCAGCTCTTGTTTGCCCATATCCTGGAAAGAAAGTTTGTCGCCCAAGCTGAACGCGCGACCGTCCACGAAAAACCGATCCTGTCCGGCATCGTCTTTGATGAGGAAATCGTCTCCCCAACAAAACAGTTTTTGTTTCATGGCGTATCGCATAAATCGCAAGAGCTGAGGGGCTCCTTCTAACAGGCGATCTTGCCATTGTCACGACCCTTGATTCATTGTCCGCTGATTCTTTGGCTGGATGCCGGAGAGGCCGATGGCAAAGCCTCGCTGATGCGCTGCATTGCTCCTGCGCACCATCGCCGGAGCGGCCTATGGCACGGCCGTTGTTTGCTGTTTCGGGGGCAGGCCGGGAGCGGCCGATCGGTGTGAGACTTCTGGCGGTAATCCGAGCAATTGGCGCGAGCGCGCCAGCGCCTGGTCGATATCGGCGCAAACATTCTCACGTCCGAGCCGGTCGAGGAAACCGGCCTTTTCCATCACGAACAAGGGTTGAGTATGCGGACCGCTCAGCACGATGTGTTTGCCTTTGCTCTTGAGCCGCTCGAGGAGATCTTCCAATGCATTCAATCCCGTGGCATCCATCGCCAGCACTTTTCGCATCCGCAAAATTAACACCTCAGGTTCATGTTTGAGACGACGCAAAGCACTTTCGAGCTTGTCGGCGGCGCCAAAGAAAAACGCCCCGAAAATCCGATAAACCATCACTCCTTGCGGCACCTCTTTGCCGATGAGCGAATGATGGGAACCTTCCGTTTCGGTGGCTTCATCCACGGCCATGATCTGAGTGGTTTCCGAAACACGTTTGATGAAGAGAATGGCGGCGAGCACCATCCCGATCTCGACCGCCGCGGTCAGGTCGATGACGACGGTGAGCACGAAAGCAGCGAGGAACACCGCGGAATCGCTCTTGGGCCATTTTGGGAGGCGCTTAAAATTGTGCCATTCGCCCATGTGCAATGCCACGTTCACGAGCACCGCACTCAATGTGGCCAGGGGGATAAATCGCGCGAACGGCGCGGCCGCGAGAACGATGACCAACAGCGTGCCCGCGTGTACCATGCCTGCCATGGGCGTCCGCGCACCGCTCTTCACATTCGTAGCGGTGCGCGCAATCGCGCTCGTCGCGGCAATGCCTCCGAAAATCGGACTGACGATATTGGCGATTCCCTGGGCCATCAGTTCCTGGTTGGAATCGTGACGGTCATCAGTCATGCCGTCGGTAACGACGGCGCAAAGGAGCGATTCGATGGCTGCCAACAATGCGATGGTGAAAGCCGGTTGGAAGAGTTCACGAAGGTTTTCCCAGGACGCGACCGGCCAGCGCGGCGCGGGCAAGGTTTGCGGAATGCCGCCAAATTTGCTGCCGATGGTTTCGACGGGGATTTGAAACAATGCCACCGCGGCGGTGCCCAAAAGCAAGGCGACAATGGAACCGGGGACACGGCGCTGCCAAGGAGTTGGCCAAAGCTTGATGACCGCGAACGAAATCACCGCGAGAGCAAAGGTGGACCATTGCAGAGTGCCGATGTTTTTACCGAGAACGAACATTTTGTCCACGAACTCGGAAGGGACATGTTCGATCTGCAAACCAAAAAAGTCTTTGACTTGCGTCGTGAAGATAAGGACGGCGATGCCGCTGGTGAAGCCCATGGTGACCGGGTAGGGAATGTATTTGATCATTGTTCCGAGGCGGGCGAAGCCCATGACGAGGAGCATGACCCCGGCAAGCATCGTGCAAATGGCGAGATTCTCCGGGCCGTACTTCGCGTGGATGCCATAGAGAATGACGATGAATGCTCCGGTCGGGCCGCCGATGCAAACATTCGTCCCGCCGAAGGCAGAGATGATGAAGCCGCCAATGATCGCGGTGAAGAGGCCGGCTTCGGGCTTGACTCCGGAAGCAATGGCAAAAGCCATCGCGAGTGGCAGCGCCACGATTCCAACCGTGAGGCCTGCGGTCAAATCGCGCGTGAATTCCCGGACGGAATATTTTGGCAACCACTCGAGAAGGCGTGGACGAAAAGGGAATGGAATCCTGAGGGACATACGGATGGGGCGAAGCTGAGAAAATCAAAGACCCGGGGAACCGTTGCGCAGAGTGATTTCTTTCAAGACAGACCACATGGCTTGCTCAGAGGCGGCGGAGAGCAGGGCTTGGAGGATTTGAGGCTGCTTGCCGAGACGTGCCAGGCCTGCGATGAGGTTAAGATATCCGGCGGTTTCGCTGGAGGGAACAGCCAGAAGAAAGACCAGGCGCACTGCCGAAGTTTTGTTTCCCCAGCGAATGGGCTCGTCGCATCGGCCCAGGGCGAAACTCAATTGCGGCAAGCCGCCGAGCCGTGCATGTGGAAGGGCGATTCCCGGCTCGATGGCGGTAGGAAAAAGAAACTCCCGGTTGAGCGCGGCGTTGTAAAAGGGCAGCAGGTCGGACAGACGTCCTTCCTGCTGTAACTTGCGGCCCAGTTCCTGAATGACACCGGCGGTATCTTTTTCCTTCAGTGTGGGCACGAGGAGCGCCTCGCTCGTGTAATCAGCCAGATTGAGTCCGCCATTCATGGAAGCGGGATCATGCAACATGAGCTTCCTGTGTCAGTCCAGATTTCTTCCGAGTCGCTTTCGGTTTCGAGACCGGAGCGGCAACCGGATGCGCTGGCACTTCGTCTTCGGACAAATGAAGAAACCGTCCGCAATTCGGGCATCGTTCGATTGATTCGCGTTTCATGAGCGTTACCACCAACCCGATGGTCAGTTTCATGTGGCATTCGGAACAGACTCCTTTGCGGACACTCGAAATGGCCTTCTTGCCGCGGACCAGGAATCGGTCAAAAGATCCTAAAATAGCTGGCGGGATTTTGAGCCGGAGTTTGTTGATCTGGGTTTCCTCCGATGCGGAGTTCAATTCAAGATTTTGCAGGGTCAGTAAGTTGTCTAAAACATCTTTCATTGCGACGCGATCAGGCAATGGTCGTGCCAGAAAAGAGACGCTGCATGCAAGTGGCTGAGGAACAGGAGGAACTGGCATTTTGGTGTTGCTCGAGCTGCGACCTGGCAGTGCGAGCCGAGCCTGTTTGTGCAGGGATTGCACCGCTGCGTGTGGAATTGTGCAACGCAACTTTCGGTGGAAATGCGTTCTTTGCGGCGCTGCTCTTCCCGTATAGCCCGCCCGCGCGATTGAAGGTCCGTTGAAAGTCTTGCGCCGCCCGATCGAGCGGTCTAGGTTTCGCGCGAAATGTCTCGACTGCCATTTGAATTGCTGTTGGCGTTTCGGTACTTGCGACCCAAGAGAACCTTCGTCTCGGTCATCACCCTCATTTCCATTCTCGGCGTTATGCTCGGAGTCGCCGTGCTCATCGTCGTGATCAGCGTCATGACCGGATTCGACCGCCAGTTGCGCGACCGCATTCTTGGTTTCAACGCGCACCTTCGGATTTATTCGGACGCGCCGATCAAAGATTATTCCGAACTGGTTGATTTTGTTTCCTCGAATGAACTCGTCCGCGGCACCGCGCCATTCGTGATTGGCCGAGTGATGGTGCGGACGCAACCGGAGATTGGCAGTTCCCGAACCGATGCCCCGTATATTCGCGGCATCGATTCGAAAACGGAAGCCAGGGTCACGGTCCTGCCGGAGAAAATGATCGATGGCGAATTCGACGTGCGGGGCAATGGAATTTTGATTGGCACGAACTTCGCCTGGCGGATGGGGTTGGGCGTCGGAGACAAACTCCTCATTTATTCGATTCGTGATCTGGAAAAAATGGAACGCAATTACAAAGAGGGTAAAGAAGAGGGGGTGTTGGCGGATGAATATGAGGTGCGCGGCATTTTTGATGTCGGCTATTTCGAGTTCAACAATGACTGGATCGTCTGCTCGCTCGGCAACGCGCAGGACCTTTACGGCCTCGACCATGCCATCCACGGATTAATTGTCATGCTGCGTGATCCGGCATTGGCTCAGCAGGTGAAGGCCAATTTAGGGCCGCACCTTTCCGACCGGTTGCGGATTTCGACATGGGAGGACGAGAATTCCGATATTCTGGACGCGCTCATCGTGGAGAAGAACGTCATGACTTTTATTCTCTTTTTTATCATCATCGTGGCGGCCTTCGGGATCATGAGCGTTCTGATTACATTTGTGGTGCAGAAAACTCGCGAGATCGGAATGTTGAAAGCGCTGGGCGCGACCCGCGGGCAGATCATGTGGCTGTTCCTCAGTCAGAGTCTGGTCGTAGGTGTGTTGGGGGTGATTGCTGGCTTTGGTTTGGGCATGCTGGCGCTCTCGTATCGCAATGAGTTTCTCGAATTTCTGCGGCGCGTGACCGGGTTCGAGCTGTTTCCCGCGAGCATTTACGGATTTCGAGAGCTGCCGGCGATGATCGATCCGCGCGACATCGCGATCATCTGCGGATGTTCACTCTTGATTTCGTTGTTGGCGGGCTTCATGCCGGCTTGGAATGCAGGACGCCTCAAACCGGTGGAAGCCTTGCGCTATGAATGACGCGCGGACAATTGCATTCACGGTCCAACGACAATTCGAGCCGCGCGCGCGAACTTCATTATGAACTTGGCCGTTGAGACCAATGGGGCCGTGCCTGTGGAAGCGGCCGAGACGATTCTGACTGCGCGCGGCTTGCGAAAAAGCTATGTCATGGGCAGACGCACGCTGGAAGTGTTGCGCGGTCTCGAGTTGGTGGTGCTTCGGGGTGAGTTTCTGGCGTTGCGCGGCGCTTCCGGAGCTGGCAAGAGCACGTTGCTTCATCTCCTTGGCGGACTCGACGTGCCGAACAGCGGCGACATCGAGGTTCGTGGCAGGATGTTGACAGGAATGTCCGAACGGCAACTGGCCCGATTCCGCAATTTGGAAGTTGGATTTATTTTCCAGGCTTACCATCTCCTTCCCGAACTCGATGCTTTGGAAAATGTCTGTCTGCCGGCGCGCATGGCGCGAGTCGAGGCAGCCATCGCCGAGCAACGGGGACGGGAACTGCTAACGCGCGTGGGATTAAAAGAACGCATGGACCATCGCCCATCCGAATTGTCGGGCGGAGAGCAGCAGCGCGTGGCCATTGCGCGCGCATTGATTAACCAGCCCGAATTGCTTCTGGCCGATGAACCGACCGGCAATCTCGACTCGCACACCGGCGCCGAAATCATGGATTTGCTCTGCAGCCTGCGTGAAGAGCGCCGAATGACTTTGATTGTGGCCACGCATGATCAGTCGGTGGCGGCGCGCGCTCCGCGCGTCGTTCATTTGATCGACGGCCAAATCGATGTCAACGCGGTGTGATGTTGAAAATGAGGCGTTCTGGCTGGGCCGTTGGCTGGTGATTTTTCCCTGCGAATGACTTTTCACTTCCTCGCGCTTTTGAACCTTGAATGCGCTCACTCAGAAACGTAGTCTCCGCTCCGAACGGCATGAAAATCTTTATTGACGGCAGATTTTATAATGAGCAGCAGGCGAAGATTTCCGTCTTCGATCACGGATTGCTTTATGGCGATGGCATTTTTGAGGGCATTCGCGCCTACAATGGCCGCGTATTCAAACTGAAGGAGCACATCGACCGGTTGTTTTACTCGGCGAAAGCGATCCTCCTCAACATGCCCATGAGCCACGCGCAAATCTCGCAAGCGGTTGTCGAAACCTGTCGCCGCAATAAAATCCGCAACGGCTACATCCGTTTGGTCGTGACGAGAGGTGTGGGGGGGCTCGGGTTGAACCCGAATCGCTGCAAAAAGCCTTCAGTGATCATCATCGCCGACAAGATCCAACTTTATCCCGTCGAGATGTACGAGCGCGGCCTGGAAATCATCACGGTGCCGACCATTCGGAACTTGCACAGCGCGTTGAACCCGGCCATCAAGTCCTTGAATTACCTGAACAACATTCTGGCCAAAATCGAGGCGAACAACGGCGGCTGCGAGGAAGCGATCATGCTGAACGCGGAAGGGTTCGTTTCCGAATGCACTGGCGACAATGTTTTCATTGTCAAAGGCACGCACCTGCTGACTCCGCCATTATCGGCCGGCGCGCTGTATGGCATTACGCGAAGTGTCGTGATGGATCTGGCGCGGGAAGCGGGATTGACCGTCGGTGAACCCAACCTCACGCGCTATGATTTATTTAATGCCGACGAATGTTTTCTGACCGGCACGGGGGCGGAATTAATCCCGGTGGTGAAACTCGATGGACGCGTTATTGGCACTGGAAAACCAGGACCGGTCACGCAGAACCTGGTGCAGAAATACCACGCGTTGACCCAGGTTTCGGGCGAGCCGATTTACAAAGCGTGAGCTTGTAAGGCGACCCCATTTCTGACACGCTCTTGCTCGCATCCGAACACCATCTGCACCGGTGGGTTCCGTGCATTCGGAGTGATTTTTTCATCGTCAATCGCCCTGGCTCCAGCGCCTTGACTTGAGGGTGCAACAAGCCGATATACGAAATAGAAAATATGCTATGCGACATCTGTAAGAAGAACAAAGCCACTGTGCATTATTCCCAGATCATCGACGGCAAAACCAAAAAGGTCGACGTCTGCGAAGCGTGCTCGAAAGAGAAGGGTGTCGATGATCCAACCGGTTTTTCGCTGGCGGATCTGCTGTTGGGACTCGGGGCGGCGGAGGAAATTGCCCAGACTACGGGGGGCGCGGGAGAGTTGAAGTGCCCTCATTGCGGATTCACGCATGCGGATTTCAAAAAATCAGGCCGCTTGGGATGCGCCGAGTGTTATACGACTTTCGCCGAGGGGATGGAGAGCCTGCTTCGCACGATGCACAAAGGGACCCGCCACGTCGGCAAAGTGCCGCAAGCCTTAAAGCAAACCCAGGATTTAACCGATCGACTGAAAGGCTTGGAAAAACGCCTCGAAAAAGCCGTCGCAGAAGAGGATTTTGAAACGGCGGTCAATCTGCGTGACGAGATTCGCCAGATCAAAGCTCGGCTAACGGAACTGGCTGCGGCCGATTGAGTATTGTATGAGTATTCACGATTTTCTTTCCACCCCAGCCGAGTCCAGCAAACGCATCGGTCCAAATGAAAAGACCGATCACATTGTCATGTCGAGCCGCGTCCGTCTCGCCCGGAACATCCGCGGAGT
>JBFMDG010000367.1:0-7466 GCA_040754135.1 Verrucomicrobiota bacterium | reverse complement strand
GCACGATGTAACCATGTAACCATTTAACCATGTAACCATTTAACTGCCCAAGCTAACTATTTGACTCGTTCGGTTCTTCGTGCCAAACGTTTTGGCCAGCTTTGAACACGCCTCATCAGCGCTGCCGCGGCATCACGCGCCGCGCGTTTCTGGCCGACACCGGCATGGGTTTCACCGGGTTGGCGCTTTCCGCCATGCTTTTCCGCGACGGAATTGCCCGCGCGGAACCGTCTTCACGCTGGCAGCCCCCGGACGGCCGCGCGCATTTCCCGCCCAAGGCCAAAGCGGTCATCTGGATTTTTCTTTGTGGCGGTGTCAGTCACATCGAGAGCTTTGACGTGAAGCCGGAGTTGAACAAGTACGCCGGCAAATCGATCGATGAGACCCCTTACAAAAATGTCCTCGATCCGAAACGGGTGAACGCGAACATCGTCGGCGGCAATCCCGCGCATGGCAATCGCAAGGTGATCATGCCGCTGCAAACCGGTTACCGCGCTTATGGCCGGAGCGGATTAATGGTGGGCGATTGGTTCAAGCACATAGGCGAATGCGCCGACGACCTGGCTGTGGTGCGGTCGCTCTGGACGCTCGACAACGATCATGGCGCGCAGTTGACGTTTCACACCGGACGTCACGTGCGCGAGGGCGCGCATCCGACGTTGGGCTCATGGATCAGTTATGGATTGGGTTCAGTGAATCAAAATCTGCCTGAGTTTGTCGTGCTTGGAGTTCCCACGGGCGATTGTTGCGGCGGCGCATGGACTCACGGCGCCGCCTACTTGGGCCCCGAACACGCCGGTGTTCGCATCCATGTCGATCCGAAAAATCCGCTCCCGTTTATCGCGCCGGCCGAGGCGACCGTTACGCGCGAGGAACAGCTCCGGAACCTGAGCTTGCTTGGCAAACTTAATCACCTGGCCGGGATTGATTATCCGGACGACCAGAACTTGCAGGCGCGGATCAAGTCGTACGAACTCGCGTTTCAAATGCAGATCTCGGTGCCCGAAACGTTACAGCTCGAAAAGGAGAGCGAGACCACGCGCGCGCTCTATGGCATCGATCGCCCGGCGAGCAAGAAATTCGGCGAACAATGTCTGGTGGCGCGGCGGTTAGTCGAGCGCGGCGTCCGATTCGTCCAGGTTTTTCACGGCGGCGGCGGCGGCGGAGAATGGGATGCGCACTCGGACATCAAGAACAATCACACCAAACTTTCGGAGCAAGTCGATCAACCGATTGGAGGTTTGCTGAAGGATTTAAAACAACGCGGGCTGCTGGACGAAACCCTCGTCGTGTGGGGAACCGAGTTTGGCCGCACGCCAGGCGCTCAGGAGACCGGACGCGATCATCATCCGCAAGGCTTTTGCGCCTGGCTGGCCGGCGGCGGCATCAAAGGCGGCGTCACCCACGGCGCCACCGATGAACTCGGCTTCCACGCCATCGAGGATCGGCATTACATCACCGACATTCACGCAACCGTGCTCCATCAACTCGGCCTCGATTCGCACCGGCTGGAAATTCCCGGCCGCCGCCGATTGGAAATCGACCATGGCGAAGTGATCCGTCCGATCCTGGCCTGAAAACGATCTATGTTTTCGAGGGAATTTCGGTGGAGCACCAGTCACTTGGAAATGTCAAGAAGGCGCTGGAATCGAGCGACGCGATTTGGTCTATTTCATTCTGATGCGTAAACGCCAACCGACAGCGCTCGATCATCTCTCTGGAAATGGGTGCAGCCCGGCGGACCGGCATCCGCAGACCTCTCCCGCGCAATTGCAAGATGCCGTGGGTGCGGTTTGCAAAGTTTTGGAAGAATTACCGCCGGCCGACAACGAACCGGGAGCGGTCGAGCGAATGTTGCGGGCCAACGCGATTTTGCGAAACGTTCCTTGGCCTCCGCCGTTCGATGAAACCATCCACCGTCTTCATCTTGGGGATGCGAGAGATCTCCGCTGGATTGCGGATGAAAGTATTCACCTCGTCCTGACTTCTCCTCCCTACTGGACGTTGAAGCAATATGAACCGACCAAAGGTCAATTGGGAGCGATTGCTGATTACGAGCATTTTCTCGCGGAACTCGACAAAGTCTGGAGTGAGTGCGCGCGTGTCCTCATGCCTGGAGGCCGCATTTGCTGTGTGGTCGGTGATGTCTGTGTTTCTCGCAAGCGTGGCGGGCGGCATTATGTGATGCCTTTGCACGCGGACATTCAAGTGCGCGCCCGCCGCCTGGGCTTGGACGCGCTGACCCCGATTCTCTGGCAAAAAATTGCCAACGGAATCACGGAAGCTGAAGGCAATGGGGCGGGCTTTTACGGAAAACCCTACCAGCCTGGCGCGGTCATCAAAAATGATGTCGAATATATTTTGTTTCTCCGAAAGGGAGGCGAGTATCGATCCCCCTCACCGATTCAACGCGCTCTATCGATGCTGACCAAATCCGAGATGCAACATTGGATGCGCTCCTTTTGGACCGATATCAAGGGGGAATCGACGCGCAAAGGCCACCCGGCGCCGTTCCCCGTCTCCCTTGCAGAACGATTGATTAAAATGTTTTCTTTTGCCGGCGACACTGTGTTGGATCCTTTCGCAGGCACAGGTACAACCGCAATTGCCGCATTGCGATCCGGACGCAACAGCATCAGCGTTGAGATTGAACCGAAGTACGTCGCCATGGCGAACGATCGCCTGTATCAAGAGGCCTGGCTGCCGGCCGAGAGCGGACCGCGCACGGCAAAAATTCAATCGGAATAACATGCCTGCACCGCCTGCACCGGCTGATTTCGCGTTGCTTCAAACGTTTCGCTGTTTGTTCGAGGGGAAAAAATACAAGCACCGCGATTCCAGCCTTGGAGATCTGGTAGCCAGTCATCTGTACGAGGACCTGGCGATCCTGAATCGGTCTCCGCTCTTGTCCCGCCGAATCCAGACCCACGAATGTGTCGTAAACCTCGGTAATAAGGCGGTCGGCAAGCCGAGTCGTCGCGGAGACGGCACTTTTGGCGAGCTCGTGCCAACAACCCCCGCCATCACGGAAACAGGGTTGTTGGTCGCTCGCGGGGCCATTGCCAATATTCAGATTGGCACTGAAACAAAAATCCTCGCCAAAGCCATGATCAAACAGATCGATCGTGTCAGCGGCGATCTGATGCGGCAGGCGCACGAGTTCCGGAAGACCGGAGGCAACCCCATCTGCATCGGTCTCGTTGGAATTAACTCGGCGGACCGTTACACCTCTTATGAAGGGGAACGCGAATGGCCCACTGACGGCAAGAAGCACAAGCACCCTTCGCAAGAAGCCGCTGAGGCCGAACGTCGCCTTCTCGCCCGCGCCGCTCCTGAATTTGATGAATTTCTATTCCTGCGATTCCGTGCTCCCAATGTGCTTCCGTTTCCATTCGAGTGGGTCGATTTTCAAGAGTTGACCAACCATTATGCGGCGCTCCTTCTCAGAGTATCGCGCGAGTACGAACGGCGTTTTCCAGCGAGTCTGCCTGCTTGACGTGCGCCTCGGCTCCTCGGCCGCCCTGCCAATTCGCGGCTGAGATCCTCGCCACATCCGGGCGCCATGTGCCCCAGTTATTTCTGCGCAGCATTCACGGCTCGCGCATGACTCGGAAAAAGCGGTTCGAAAATGGGCGCGGTCCAGTCCAGTTCAATCGATCGCCCGTTGCCGTCAGCGCGCCTGAGATTTCCGTCCACGTATTGAAATCGGAGGAATGCTCCACGCGATAAATCCGTCCAGGCATCGATTCCCATGAGAAAGTCACCGTTTGCTCGTCAGCTTCGATGGACGTCAGTCGGAACGGCCCATCGAACGGGTTACGGAACTCGATGAACACCGGCAGGTGATCGCTCGCTGTCACGCTGTCGAACTTTTGCAGCCATACCGGCCGCGCCGGCAGCAAATCCGTCCGGAACACCTGGCTCGACGTGATATTCGAAAAAAGCAAAGCACCTGGCAAAACGTAATCAAACCGCACGGTCAATGTGGTCCGGATCGACAGCGTCCGGTCATTTCCATTGAAAGGGTTCACCGGGGTGGTCAATCGAAGCCCGGTCGCGGTGTTGACCATGCGCTGGACCGCCTGCCGGCTCGCCGCGGGCGGGCGCTGGATATCCTCATTGAAATCGCCGGTGAGCACGTAAGGACGCTGCTCTTTCACCGGCAGAAAGGTGTTCACAAAAAAATTCGAGATGGCGCTTGCCTCGGCCGCTCGGCGTGACGCGCTATCGGCATCCGATCCAGCTTTCAAATGCGCCGTGAACACGTGCAGCGGCTGGGCAAATCCCGGGACGGAAATCTCCGCTTCAAACAAATCGCGTGTGAAAGCACCGTTATATCCAAAGGCCGAGAGACTGACGCCATCGAGCCATTTTTGCGACCGAACGATCGGGAACCGGCTGATGATCGCGCTGCGGATAAATCCGTCTGTGCCGGAGTTTATGGCGAGAATGTAATCCGGCAAAAACGCGCGAACGAAATGGGTCATCTGACCGGAATGTTCGAACGGAATTTCGTTGAACGTGATGATGTCGGGTTTGAGGAATTGCATCTGACGTCCGATGGCCTGGACCTGCGCGGCATTCGTGCTCCAGTCGGCGGCGCCATTGCCGCCGGTGTTGTAAGTGAGCAGTGACAACGCCGCGGAGCGATTCCATTCCGCAGAAATCAGCAGGAGAAAAAATGCCATCCCGATGGTCCAGCCCGATCTCAGTCTCACGCCCGCACTGTTCCAAACCGGCGTGCGGCGGCCAAGGCAATTTTCCATGGGTGAAACGCGAGCGCCGTCGAGAACCCGCTGAATCACACTGGAATGAACCGGCGCTGAATCACCGTGGAATGAGCCGCAAACCTTGACTCGCCAATTTTGCTTCGGGTACGCTGCGCATCATGCCCAGTCCCGTGATCGATCGCCCGACCGTTGACTTCAAACCCGTCCCCACGCGCTGGCAGGATATCGCCCGGCAAATTGGTCCCGGATTGATCATCAGCGCGGTGATCGTCGGGTCGGGTGAGTTGATTGTGACACCGACCTTGGGCGCGTCGGTTGGATTTCAACTCCTCTGGTTCATCATCATCGGTTGTTTCATCAAAGTGTTCGTGCAAATCGAACTCGGACGCTTCGCCATCACCAAAGGCATGACCACACTCGAAGCGATGAACAGCATTCCGGGACCGAAACTGATCGTCTCGTGGCTGGTGTGGCTCTGGGCGTTGATGTACTTAGGCCTTCTCTTTCAACTGGCCGGAATGGTCAGCGGCATCGCCAGCGTCTTTGCGCTCGCCGGGCTTAATCTCCCGGTGAAACTGATCGGGCTGGCCGTCGGAACCGTGACCGCCGCGCTGTTGTTCGTCGGACGTTATCGCATGGTGGAGTTGTTTTCGACGGTGTTGGTGGTGCTGTTTACGATTTGCACATTGGTGGCAGTGGGCGCCTTGCAAATGACCTCTTTTGCGGTCACTCCGGCTCAACTTTGGGAAGGGATGAAATTTCAATTGCCCAAAGATTTCACCATTGCGTTTGCCACCTTTGGCATCATTGGCGTGGGGGCGTCCGAACTGATTTACTATCCGTATTGGTGCCTCGAAAAGGGCTACGGCAAAAATGTCGGTCCATTCGAGCCGGGACCGCGCTGGCTCGAGCGAGCGCGCGGGTGGATTCGCATCATGCACCTCGATGCGTTCATTTGCTTTCTGATTTATACCACGGCCACGCTCGCTTTTTATCTTCTTGGCGCCGCTGTTTTGCACGCCAAAGGCTTGAAAGTGGAGAACGCCAAAATGATCGAAACGCTGTCGCACATGTATCGCGAAACATTTGGTCCCTGGAGTTTCTGGTTGTTTTTGGTGGGCGCATTCAGCGTGTTGTACTCGACGGTGTTTTGCGCCACGGCTTCCAATGCGCGGCTTCTGGCCGACGCACTCGCGTTGTTTAAAGCGGTGAAATACCCCACGCCCGAAGACCGCGCTCGCATGGTGCGCATCGGTTGCGTCATCGTTCCCATCGCTTACGTCACCGTCTTCATGGTCTGGGGTGAGCCGGTTTCGCTCGTGCTCGTCGGCGCCATCGCCCAAGGGCTGATGCTTCCCTTCCTTGCGTTTGCGGCGCTTTATTTCCGTTATTGCCGGATTGAACCGGCGCTCCGGCCGGGAGCGGTCTGGACTTTTTGGCTCTGGATCGCCGCCGTGGCCATGGCCGCTGTGGGAGGCTATCAGGTGATGACCAAGCTTCAGCTCGATCGACTGTTCAAATGGATTTTTTAAAATGCGCCACCGTCATCTGCCTGGTTTGGATGTTCGCGACCCATGTCGCGATGGCGGCTGAGAATGCGCCGTTGACGCCGCGCGAGACCATTCCACTTTTCAACGGCCGCGATTTCACCGGGCTTTACACCTGGCTGGTCGATTCTAAACGGAGTGATCCGCGGCGCGTGTTTTCCGTGACTAATGGCTGGCTGCGCATTTCCGGCGATGGCCTCGGTTACATCGCCACGGAACGCGAATACCAGAATTACCGCCTGACGGTCGAATTCAAATGGGGCCGCACCAACTCGCACTGGGGCGATCGCCTCGGGAAGGCGCGGGATTCCGGAATCTTTCTGCATGCCACCGGGCCCGACGGCAACAGTCACGATGGTCAGGGCGCATTCATGGCGGCGATCGAGTGCAACCTGTTCCAAGGCGCCACCGGAGATTTTCTTTTAATTCGTGGCAATGCCGCGGACGGCCAACTGATCGCCCCGCGCATCACCGCGGAAGTCGCGGAAACTCGGGATGGCGATGGCTGGTACTTCTGGCAGCGAGGCGGGCGAGGGCAAACGATCGAACGCTGGGGCCGGCTCAATTGGTTCGATAAAGATCGCAATTGGCAGGACAAATTCGATTTCCGCGGAGCACGAGATCGGGAAAGAACTCCGGGCGAATGGAACCGCATCGAGTGCCATTGCGATGGCAACCGCATCTGGATCGTTCTGAACGGAGTGATCGTGAACGACGCTTTCAACGTCTGGCCGCGCCATGGCAAAATCCTCCTGCAATGCGAGGGCTCCGAGATTGATATCCGTAAATTTGAGCTGCACCCCTCCGATGTGCGCAAGTGATGTGTCTCGCAGTCCAGTGTTCAATGTGGCCTGCAGGACGCCTGTCCTTCCCTTTGTCGAAAACCTTGTCGGTAACTTTGTTGAAAAAGTTTTCGATCGACAAAGTTTGGGACGGAATTTTGGTCAAAGGTGCGATCGCAAAATGTCCAAACTTCAGGGCGCGCCAAGAACGCGGAACGCGGGGCCTCGACCTCCGCAGACCATCGCCACGCCGGCAACTCGGATTGCATCGCCATCTCCGTCCATAAAGGTGTCCCCTTGACGTCCGCCTGATCTTCAGAAAAACTCTCAGAAAAATTGAACGCACCTATGTCATTGTCATCCATTCGAATCGCCTTAAGCCTTTCGGCTGCCCTGCTCCTGCCCCT
>JBFMDG010000366.1:0-7485 GCA_040754135.1 Verrucomicrobiota bacterium | reverse complement strand
AGGGGAGCGCCGGGCGCGCGCCGGAGACCAAGCGCCTTATGATTGGGGCCGCGCCGTGGGCCGTTACCCGTTCGAACGCATTTTTCAAATGGCTGAAATCGCTTCCATGCTTGCACCGGAAGCGCTGCCCGAGTTGAAGAAAGCGACTTCAGATCCCGACAGCGCGGTTCGGTACTGGGGAGTGCTCGGAATTTTGATGCGCGGAAAGAAGGCTGTCATCGAAGCGGAAACTGAATTGAAAAACGCACTGCGTGATTCCTCGCCTGAAGTGCGAATTGCCGCCGCGGAAGCGGTCGCGCAGTTTGGAACCGAAACCGATTTCAGGGCAATGGTGGCTTTGCTGTTTGAACAGGCCGATAGCCGCAAGCATGGAGTGTTCAGCGCCATGGCCAGTTTGAACAGCCTTTACGCGCTCCATGCGAAACTCGGACCTTTCGCAAATCAGCTCGCGCCGTTGCCGATGGACCCGCTCGTGCCGCATGCGCGTTACTCGCCTTATGTGAAACGGCTCATTTTGGATCTCGAAGAAAAATTGAGTCCGGCCCGCACGCAGAGGAAGTAGCTGAAGGGACATTCGGCTCCCTTCGCTCGAAGTCTGCCAATCTCGCCGCTTCGTTCTTTCGTTCCTTGTTTCACATGCTTGATTTCTGCGGGCGAACAGGTCGGAATCGGTCCATGCAAATCGCCCGCATTTTCGCGCATCGCGTCGAGCTTCCCCTGCATGAAGGCAGCTACAAATGGTCTGGCGGCAAATCCGTTTCCATCTTTGACAGCACCATCGTTGGTGTGGAAAGCAACACCGGGCTGGTCGGCTATGGCGAAGTTTGTCCGCTCGGCCCGTTTTATTTGCCGGCTTATGCAGAAGGCGTGCGCGCCGGACTGAAGGAACTCGGGCCGCATTTGCTCGGCTGCGATCCGCGTGAATTGTCAAAATTAAATCATCGCATGGACGCGGCGCTTCAGGGGCATCCCTATGTGAAAAGCGGCATCGACATTGCCTGTTGGGATTTGCTCGGTCAGGCGACTGGTTTACCCATTTGCGAATTGCTGGGCGGGCGGTTTGGAGAATCGGTCCAACTTTACCGCGCGATTTCGCAAGAAGATCCAGCCATCATGGCCCGCCAGGTGGCCGCGTATCGTGCGGAAGGTTACACGCGCTTCCAACTCAAAGTCGGTGGCAATCCCGACGTGGACATCGAACGGATCCGGACCGTGCGCGCGCTGCTGGATCGGGAGGACCGGTTGATTGCCGACGCGAACACGGGATGGACGCAGCACGAGGCCATGCGTGTCGTGCGCGCGGTGCAGGATATCGATTTGTATATCGAGCAGCCGTGCCGGACGTACGAGGAATGTTTATCCGTGCGCCGTCATTGCGATCATCCCTTCGTGCTCGATGAAAATGTGGACAGCCTAAACATGCTTTTGCGCGCCAAAGCCGATTTGGCGATGGATGTTGTCAACCTCAAGATCAGCAAGCTCGGCGGGTTGACCAAAATGCGACAGGTGCGCGATCTCTGTGTGTCGATGGGAATCGCCATGACGTTGGAGGACAGTTGGGGCGGCGATTTCACCACCGCGGCCATCGCATCTGGCCCACAGCACGCCCGAGGAATTTCGATTCACGAGCACGGACTTCAACAGCTACGTGACCGTCAGCACTGGAAGCGGAGCACCGCAACGTGTCCAGGGTTTCATGAAAGCGAGCACCGCACCCGGTCTGGGCGTCACACCAAAATTAAAAGTGCTCGGCCCGCGCGTGGTCGAGATTGCGTGACCTTGAATTCCTTCCGCGGCTGAATTGAAACCGCTGCCGCTTCCGTGCTACGCGATGGCAAAACGCTCCGATGAAACATGACCATCGCAGGCGCTCCACTGATTTCGTAGCCGTTTTGTTTTCGCATCCTTATTGCCGGCTGACTTTTCGGATTTGCAGTCTGAGGAATTGTTGACGTTCAGCGCCGATTGCATCCGGTGATCGCAGCGTCACTCGTTCCAAAGCCGGCTGTGATTCGATCCTGGGCGGACAAAACTGCCCACGTTCATTGCGGTGAAAGAAATCACTTCCGTCCCAGTTTGGATTTTGGTGTAATTAATCCATCCAGCTTATCACAGCGATGAGATTTTCCGAGCGCACGCTTGCCGTACTCTTTTGTTTTCTCGGATTGGTCCCCATTTTCGAGAGCGGCGCGCAACCGGTGGTTCTCACCGGAAAAGTCATCCAGGTCTCCGGCAACCCGGCCAATGATGCCGGCGTCTCCGTGCAGCAGAATGGCTGGGAGATCGCCCGCACGCGAACCAATCATCGCGGTGAATTCGAAGTAGCGGTTCCGTCGGAAGGTCAACCGTTCCGTGTCGTCACCGGCCGGCTTCGGCAGTGTGTTCACCAGGATTTGACAGCCTCGCCCGGGGACCGGATCGAAACGACCTTGACGCTTGGCCCGAGCTTGTCGGGGCGCCTCAACGCCTTCGATGACACGCCGCAAGCCTATGTGGTGATCGAGGCAGAACTCATCCGCTCCGAACCCGCCGATTCCCAGCCGGCCCCGGCAGCCTCCCGCTTGCTTCAGCCCGGGTTGATCGCCGAATTCTTCGCCATGGCCAGAAACGCGCCGGTATTGAGCGACGTCTCTCTCGCAGGCCATCCGCTAGTCCGGCGTGTCGATCCCAACATTGATTGGCCAGGCGTGCCCCGTGGTTTCGGTGATTTTGTTATCGACGTTGTATTTGCCGTCCGCTGGACTGGCAAATTGCGCGTGACGCGCCCCGGCACGTACACCTTTTACATCGAGAGTGATGATGGGAGTCGTGTGTGGATTGACGGCCAGCCTGTGGCAATATCGGATGGCCCGCATGGGATGATCGAGCAAAGCGGCCGCATCGAATTGAGTGCCGGCGATCACGAGGTGCGCGTTGACTATTTTCAAAACACCGTGGGCGCCGGCTGCCGGCTTTCCTGGTCGGGTCCTTCGTTGCCGAAAGAGATTATCCCCGCATCTGTCTTTTTTCATGAGCATGTGATTCCACCTGCACCGGATGCGGAGAAGGCGACAAAATTTTTCGGGATGACCGATTCGCTGGGTGAATTTCGTTTTCCGTTTTTGCCTCCGGGTGAGTACCGGCTGCGCTATCACACTGCCGGAGGGGCCGAACTGTTGGCCAACGGAACTCCGGTGGTATTGAATGGGAAAGAACCGGTGGCGGGACTGACATTCAATGCCGCTCGCGCGAAAAAAGGGCATTGGAGTACCCTCGGGACCGTCAGCGAAACTCGGCGCATTCTCTTCACGCCGGAGGGCAGGGCCTGGGCCGCGACCATGACTGGCGTCAACATACTGGATGGCCGACAGATCAAGACGATCACTCAGGGCAGCGGATTGCCCGACGACCGGGTTTACTCGATCTGCCTGGATTCTCAGGGAGCTCTCTGGTTCGGCACGGAAGCGGGTGTTTCCCGATATGCGAACGAAAGCTTCACCCATTTCGGCAGCACCAATGGCCTGACCGGCGGTGCCGTCCTGGCTATCGAACAATCCCTGGACGGTACGCTCTGGTTCCGGACGCAGGAGGGGCTCTGCTCTTTGCGCGACCAAAAATTCACCCCCATGCCCGAGGTGCCCGCCACCAGTTCCCGAACGAAACCTCTGGCAGTGGCCCCGGACGGATCGGTTTGGGTGGTGTCCTCCGGTCAGGATGGGATCTGGAAGTGGGATGGTCACTCCTTCACGCGGCTGGCCTCGCCCAATGGCTCTCACAACGATCGGACTGAGGCTCTGCATTGCAACCGGCAGGGGCAACTTTGGTTCGAAGAGTCTGTAACCCTGGCACGCCGCGATGGAACAAATATTTACAGGCCCACTCCGCTGAACACGGTTCTCGCACCCAAAATTCAATGCATTTACGAAAGCCCCGAAGGGGTCGTTTGGGTGGGAACATCGGGCTCAGGTCTGTTTCGCGATGATGGCCGAACAATTGTGAACTATCGCACCACCGACGGCCTTGCCAACAACCGCGTCTTCGACATCCAGCAAGGGCCTGACGGCGCGATGTGGATCGCGACCGCGTCCGGCATTTCGCGGTTTAGCGAACAGACCTTCCAGCATTTCGGACTGGCGGACGGTCTGCCGTTCGAGCGCATGCTCGACTCATCTGTCGATGAACAGGGGCGAATCTGGTGGGGATTCGGGCAGCCGAACACCACCCGTGGCGGTTTTTCCATATACGACGGAAAAACGTTCAGTCATTTCACTTCGACCAATGGCCTGGCAGGTGAAATGGCGGTGGAAGCGATTTTCAACTCCTCGGACGGCCGCACCTGGCTGGGGAATCCGGCGGGGGGAGTCACCATTGTGGAGTCAGGCCGGATTTCCAAACTCACGTTGGCGGATGGATTGCCTGGGGGCATCGTGCTTGGCATTGATCAGGCGCCCGACGGAGCTCTTTGGTTTGCCTGTTGGATGGCCGGTCTGTCGCGCTACGATCCCGTTGCCGCGCGGGAAGGCAAGCCGGCCTTCACGAATCTGACCATTCCCAGCCTCGGGACAAGTGCCGCCCTGAGCCTCGTTCATTTTGATAAATCGGGCCTGCTTTGGATCGGTTCTCCTTCTCAGGGACCCTGGTGCTACAACGGCACGAACTTCTTTCGTCCTCCCGAACTCGAAGTTCTGGCCAACGACAGCATCCGTTGCATCACCGAAACCCGCGATGGCTCGCTCTGGTTTGCCACCGGCAATGGCGCCGTGAAGTACAACGGACGCATCACCGAACGATTGACCACGTCAGGCGGCCGGCTGCCCGATAACTCCGTCAATTGCATCTTCGAAGACGCGGCAGGAACGCTCTGGTTTGGCACGGCCAACGGTGCCGGCCGGTTCGACGGTTTGATCTGGTCCTCCGTTCTGGCCGTGGACGGTTTAGTGGGAACCCAAGTGGAAACGATCTGCGAGCAGCCGAAAGGGATCATTTGGTTTGGCACCGAACGGGGCGTCACGCGTTATGCGCCCGGCCAACGGAAACCGCCGGCGCCGATGATTTCCATCCTTTCCGGGCGGGAAATTTTAGCCGCGACTTCGGCCAAACAACTCGAGGCGCGCACGCTCGTCAGTTTTCAATTTGATGTGGCGGAGTTTATTAACCGGCCGGAACATCGGCTGTTCCGTTATTTGCTTTCCGAAGGGTCTCCGCAAGCTGCCGCCTTGGCCTCATCGGGCCGGTGGAGCGAAGCTTCCCGCAACACGCGCTTTGATTGGACTCCAGAGCGCACCGGCCCGCACACCTTTGCCGTTCAATTCATCGATCGCGATGGCAAGCTGTCCGATCCGGCCGTGCTGGCCTTTTCGGTCTATCTGCCGTGGTATCGCAATGCCTGGCTGATGGCACCGGGAGCTTCGGCTGCCTTCGGGTTGCTCGGGTGGGCGTTCGTGGCCCGCGCCCTTTACGCGCGAAAACGGCGCGAAGCCGAACGCCTCCGCGAACAACTCCTCGAAGAGGAACATCGAGCGCGCGCGACGCTCGAAGCCAAAAATGCCGAATTGCAAAAAGCCAAGGAAGCCGCCGAAGCTGCCAATCGCGCCAAGAGCGAATTTCTGGCGAACATGTCGCATGAAATCCGCACGCCGATGAACGCCATTCTTGGATTCGCAGAATTGCTCAGTCAACAGCTGGCGGCCTCCAAACAACGCCAGTACGTCGAGGCGATCTCCTCCAGCGGCAAAACATTGCTCACGCTGATCAATGACATTCTGGATCTGTCCAAGATCGAAGCGGGCAAGCTCGAGCTGCAGTACGAGCCGACCTCCGTGCCGAAGCTCATCGCGGAAATTCGCCAGCTCTTTTCGTTGAAAGCCGCCGAGAAAAACCTGGAGTTGCTCACCGAGATCGATCCCAAAATCCCGCAGGGCCTCATGATCGATGAGGTGCGTCTCCGCCAAATCCTCTTCAACGTCGTGGGCAACGCGCTCAAATTCACCGACACCGGCCACGTCACAATCCGCGCTTCCGTCGAGAATTCCGACGGCGCAAGTGTGGAGGCGAAAGTGGATTTGCTCCTCGAAGTCGAAGATACCGGCATTGGGATTCCCCAGGATCAACAGGAAAGAATTTTCGGCTCGTTTGCCCAGGTCAGCGGCCAGAGCACGCGCAAATTCGGCGGCACTGGCCTCGGCCTGGCCATCACCAAACGGCTCCTCGAAATCATGGGCGGCAGCGTCTCCCTGCAAAGCGAACCGGGCCTGGGCAGCACCTTCCGCTTGCGCATTCCCCATCTGAGCACCACCGAAATCGCTGAGCGCGGCCGGGTGGTCATTGGCGCTGGCGATGGCGATTTGAACCAGTTCGAACCGGCCACCGTGCTCGTCGCCGATGACGTCGAGTTGAATCGCCGGCTGGTGGCCGGTTATTTCGAAGGAACACCGCATCGGCTCCTTTCGGCCACAAATGGGCGCGAAGCCTTGGAACTGGCCCGGCAACATCATCCTGACGTCATCCTCATGGACATGCGCATGCCAGAGATGGATGGGTACTGCGCCACGGAAGCGATGGTGGCCGATCCCGCGCTAAAACATATTCCCGTGATCGCGGTCACCGCTTCTTCGTTTAAGGAGGAAGAGGCCCGGGCGCGGCGAGTGTGTGCGGGATTCATTCGCAAGCCCTTCAGCCAACATGAACTGGCGGCTGAGTTGAGCCGGTTCCTGAAACGCAAACCACTTCCGACCTCCACCCAACCCGCTGAAATGGTCGTCGCGATTGGCCCGGTCGAAACGAACGCCGCGTCCGAAGATGTTTTAGCCCGGCGCCCGCAGCTTTTGGCGAAACTGCGGGACGCGCGAGAAGCCTTTTGGCCGCGACTGTGTCAGACGATGGATATGGCTGAGGTGGAAGAATTCGCCAGGAGCCTGCAGCAAGCGGCCCAAGAAGGCCAATGGCCGGTCCTGGGGCAGTACGCGCAATTGTTGCTCGAGCAGGTCGAAGCGTTCGATCTGGATCGGTTGCCCCAGACGCTCGAGCGTTTCCCTACCATTTGCCAGGCCATCGCCTGCTCCCGGAACACAGCCACCGATAACTAACTAATTAAGTCCTGACGAATGCCTGAACCCACTCGAGACGGAACTCCTAAATCCCGCATTCTGGTCGTTGACGATATCACCAAAAACCTTCAAGTGGTCGGGACGGTGTTGCGCAACGAAGGCTATCACGTGATGCCGGCCACCAGCGGTCCGCAAGCTCTCGAACGCGTGCGCGGGCAACTGCCCGATTTGATTCTGCTCGATCTGATGATGCCGGATATGGATGGTCTGGAAGTCTGCCAGCGGTTGAAGGCCGATCCCGCCACGCGTGGCGTTCCGGTTATTTTCCTGACCGCCAGCAATGAGATGGAGCATTTAATGAAAGGGTTCGCGGCCGGAGCAGTCGATTATGTGACCAAACCTTTTAATGTGGCCGAATTGCTCGCGCGGGTCCGGACTCATCTCGAATTGCAACATGCAC
>JBFMDG010000365.1:0-7511 GCA_040754135.1 Verrucomicrobiota bacterium | reverse complement strand
GACCTGCCGGACCGATTCGTTCGTGGCCAAAACGACATCGGCGGCGGCGTAGGTCAACCGTTCGGCAGCGCGCACGAGCCAGTAAAAAAGACCGCGGCGCCCGAATTTTGCCTCGAACATCTCCGGCCAGAGATCATGGACATCGTAGAGGATGCGCACGCCAAAAAGTTTGAACGGCCAGGCAACGAGAAAGAGGAGGTCAGGCGGGTTGCAAAGATGAATGAGTTTGAAACGATGACGCCGCCAGGCTTTCCAGGCCAGGCGCCATTCACCCCAAAGCGCCGAAGCATACTCGCGGAAGAAGCCGATGAAACCGCCCGCTTCTTCGCTGATCCAATGGCGATAAATCTGGATGTCTTCCAGTTTTTCTTCCGGCAGTGTGTAGCCGCGCATTTGCGGGCAGACGACCACGACTTCATAACCGGCATCACGCAAGGCGGAAGATTCCTGCCAGACGCGCCGGTCGAGGGGCACCGGAAGATTTTCGACGATGATGAGGATCGGCAGTTTACCAGCAGAACCCTTCATAGTTTGCTGGAAGCGCGCGCAATTCCGGCCAGCCGTTGACATCCAGGATCTGATGGCCGGGCGTGAGCAGGGGGGCGAGCGCCTCGACTTCCACGCACCGTTGCGCCGCCACAATCAGTCCCTGCTGGCCGAGGGCCGAAGCGAGATCGGTGTGAAGGAGCGAGGCGAGGTGCGGCATTTTCTCGTCGATGACTCGTTTGTTGCTGCCGATAAGTTGCGAGAGGTTCAATTGAGGATCAAAGATGCGCACTTGAAATCCGCGGCCGAGCAGGTTCTGCGCGATTTCCACCATGGCGCTCTCCCGCAGGTCGTCGGTGTTCGCTTTGAACGAGAGGCCGAGAATAATGATTTCATTCTGGCCGGAGGCTTTGATGCGTTGCAACAACTGCTCGCTGTGCCGTTCGTTGCTCGGGAGCAAACTTTCGAGCAACGGCAGATGGATTCCCTCCTGCCGCGCCAATTGCGTTAATGCGCGCACGTCCTTCGGCAGACACGAGCCGCCAAATGGGTTTCCGGGGCGCAGATAGTACGCGGAGATGTTGAGGCGATGATCCTGACAGAGGAGATGCATTACTTTTTGAGCATCGAGCCCGAGATGTTTTCCGAGCCGCCCGATCTCGTTGGCGAAGGTGATTTTCGCGGCGTGAAACGCGTTGCAGGCGTACTTGATGAGCTCAGCCGTATTCCAATCCACCACCGAAGCATTATTACCAAAGAGGGCCGCCAGTCCTTCCGGCAGCGCTTCGCCATCGCGTGTGCCGACAACCGTCAATACCGGATTTTGGAAATCATCCACAGCCGTGCCTTCGCGTAAGAATTCCGGGAAAGAAAAGATTTTCAGCCGGCCGCTCTCGATCAGATCCTTGAGCAGTTCGCCGGCAATGCGCGCCGTGCTGCCAGGAAGCATGGTGCTGCGGAAAATGAGCGCGTGATGCTTGGGATGACGCCGCAGGACATCGGCAATCTGGCTCACGACATGACGTACAAAACTGAGATCAAGCGCTCCGGATGGGGCGGACGGTGTGCCGACGCAGATGAGCGATGCCTCGGTGGTGGTGATGGCTTTTTCGCAGCTTAAGGTGGCTTGGAGCAGGCCATTCGCATGGGCCTGACGGAGGAGTTCATCCAATTTCGGCTCGATAATCGGCGCGCGGCCTTCGTTGAAAGCATCGACCTTGGGCGCATGAACGTCGATCCCGATGATCTGATGGCCTTCGCTGGCCAGGCAACCGGCAGTCACCGCTCCGACATAACCCAGGCCGAAAATGCTAATTCTCATGGAGCATGCGACGCTAAAAATGTGGTGCGTAAAACACAAGCCTTATTCGCTGGCGCGGCTAGTTTGAGCGCCGGTGAAGCCGCAGTCTGACGAAAACCGGGCGAACAAATCCGGTTTGGTTCAATTTCCATTTCATCCCACCCCTCGATTTGGACGTCGATGCTCAACCGGTCGCGAACCACTCGAAATGTGTTGCGATCGATCGGCTGCACTACGCAATCGGGAGCGAAGTGCCAATGCACTTTGACTTTCGCGTTCGGGAGGGTGCGTTGTGGCAGTGTTTGATCATCGATTTGCCAGCCATAGTTCACCCGCCGGATCGTTCGCTGCACCTTGAATCCGGGCAACTCGAGCTCGGCAGTGAGCGAGTCGCCGGCGTTTGCGTTCCATACAGGCCGGGCATGATGCGCTGACCAGAGAAATGGGCCGAGGCGCGAGGGGAAATCGATTTCTTCCAAGTGCGGGCCGTTGTGCGCCGGCCATCCGGCGAGACGCGCGCGCAAAACCCGGTCGCCGTAATAAGCGCCCGTGCCTGGATCAATCAACAACGCCTGCCCGTGCAGCCACAGTGAGAGGTGCAGCGCGTCGAGATGTCCGTGCGCGGCCGTTGAGAGATAGCCGAGCGGCGATAAATCCCAGCGCAGCGTCCAGCCATCCAGCCGTTGCATCGCCAGGCCGCTGTCCGGAAAAATGGTCCAACCCGCCGCGGATTGTGTTCGAGGATGAGGCACGGGCCGCGGAGGATCGCCGAACCAATAGGCAATGGCCGGACTCGAGGCTGCGTCCCGGAACCAACGTTGCCATTCGCCAATCAGGGTTCGTGTGGAACGGAACACAGGCAGCACGAAGGCATCGTCGGAATCGCCGTAATCCCAGGGCTCGTCCGGCACTTGCGCTGCGACAAAAAAATTCGCGGCGTGAGCGAGGCGATTTTGGACTTCGTTGGAAACGGGGATGCCGGCGGCGGCAAGCGCGCGTTCCGTGAGCCAGCAAAGTTCCCACGAGAACAACTGATAATTGAGGGCCTGTTCGCGGTTGCCGCCGTCCTCAGCGAATTGCGCGAGGACTTCTGTTTCCCAAAGCCGGGCGATGAATTCCAACGAGGCTGCCGATCGTTCGAGTTCGGGCCAGCGCGCCAAGGCCACAGCGAGTCCCGCCAGTTCGCCGATCAAATGGTTGTTGGCGGACGAGCCGAAAGAACGGTAACGCCAGGTGAACCAGACGTGAGGCGCGAGCAACTCCTGACGCAAGCGATCGAGTGTGGCGGACCCGGGCAGGCTGTTCGAGAGCAACGCATCGATCCAGGTGAATTGAGTGAGGCGAATGCCGGCTTCGAGAGCACTCGTCCAGTTCCAGCCGCGAAACGGCGGATTGTGCCGCCCCCAGTCGCCGAGCCATTCGAGGCATTTCGCAGCGCATGCCTTGTCCTGGAGGAGGTAGGATCCTTGAGCCAGGCGCACGAGCGGATACCAGCGGCTCAATTCCCAAATGAGCTTTACGTCAGCGCCATTCGGGAGCTGGCGATGATTTAAATCGAAGGCCAGGGCCTGCGTTTCGAGATCGACACCAGCCAGGTAATCCTTGTGCCAGCGCGGCGGATCTTCGACGGCCAATTCCGTTCTGCGAAAGGCCATCCAGCGGCCGCGCAAGATCTGGTCGCATTCCTGGCGGATGGCCTCGAGCAGATCAACCGGAGCTTTGTTGGGATCTGGCAGGGAAGGGAATTGGCGCGGAGACTCGAGGCGCGCTGTGGCGCCCGGCCAGTTCGGCAGGCGCCTTCGATCCTGCCACTGATGCAATTTTTTTGTGAAATGCCGGCAAATTTCACCGGCGCTCATGGCCTGGAGCCGGTGCCAGTACCAGGAGAGCCCGGATGACGGAGAATGTCCGAGGCCACTCACGAGCCGCGTCTGGACTGCTCCTGCGCCAGCGGCACGGTGGCGGCGCATTGGATCGACTCGATCACAGCGAATGTGACGAGCATGCTGATGCGTGAAGTTTCGTAAGGCAGCGGATGATCCGATTCGCCGCCCAAAAAAGCGCGCCAGGCTGTCATCTGCTCGGCATGACCTTTTGAACCGTAGCGAAAGGATTTCTTGCGGCCCCCCTGGTGCAGCTCCAGTTTTTGGAAGTTCTCCAGATCCGCAACAAAATCCGCCCCGAAGATGGTCAGCGTCTCCTTGGGATAATTCCGGTCGCCGCCCGCCGAATAAATCAATTGTCCACACGAGCCATCGGCGAACTCAACCTGTGCGGTGACGCTGTCCGGAAATGGCAAGCGCCCCGTCGCGGGCCAGGTGGTCTGAGCCGTGACACGCACTGGCGGCGAGTCGAACAGGAAACAAAAGTAATCAAGAAAATGGCAGGCTTCGCCGAGCACGCGGCCACCACTCTCGGCGTAATTGGCATACCAATGGCCCGGGTCCAGCCGGCCAGGCATGACGCGGAACGAAGCCGTCTTCGGGCCTGAAACGCGTTGCAAGCAGCGTTTCAACTCGACGCTCGCCGGAGCGAAACGGCGGTTGAACCCAACCTGCAACGTGCCGCGACTCTGGGCATAGGCGCCGTCGATGGCCGTCAATTCGTCGCGCGTCAGGCACAGGGGTTTTTCGACGAACACATGGCGATCATGAGCCAGAGCGCGTTGCACCATCGGGGCGTGCAGATGATGGCGCGTGGCGATCAGGACTGCGGCCGAACTCTCGATGGCGAACACCGCCTCGGCATCGGTCTCGGCTCGAGCAAAACCGAATTTCGACTGAACATGGCGCGCGCTCAGGGCCGTTTGGTTGACCACCGTTCCGAAGGGGATGCGGTCTTTCAGATGGGGAAGCAACATGGTGCGGGCAAAATTGCCGGCGCCGATAACATCGAGAGAAGCGACCGGTTTCGTGATCCGCGATTTGCCGGCGTGTTTGGCGGGAATTTCCGGAACGACGATTTGTGGGCGGGATTTTTCCTGATCCGAGGCCGGAGCGTCGTACTCGAGCACCACACCGACATCACGGCAATTGGGGTCGAGCAATTGTTGATAAACCGTGAGCGCATCGCGAAACGGAACGCGCCTCGTGGTCAAAGCTTCCAATTGAATTTGATGAGCTGCCATGAGGTGCAGGCACGCGTCGAAATTCCGTTGCTCCGTCCAGCGCACGAAGCCGATGGGATAATCCTGGCCGCCCCATTCGTAGGCCGGATCATAGCGGCCCGGGCCGTAGGAGCGTGAGAACCGGACTTCGAGCTCCTTTTCGTAAAAAATTTTCCAGGGCAGATCAAGTTTCGTGATCCCCACATCGATGAGGCGGCCACGATCGCGCAACGCCTCCGCCGCCTGCTCGATCGGCGTGTTGCTCTGCGTGGCGGTGCAGATCACGGCGGCATCCACCCCGTAGCCCTCGGTCCAGAGCCGCACTTCGTCCATGAGATTCTGCCGTCCCGGAATGATGACTTTCTCCGCGCCCATGGCCTGAGCGAAAGGTTCGCGAGCCGGCTGCAAATCCACCGCCATGACGCGCGCGCCCGAAGCTTTCAGCAAATTGGTTACGAGCAAACCGACGAGACCCTGCCCCATGACGAGGACACGATGGCCGAGCTGCGGTTCGGTCTGGCGCACCGCTTGCAGCGCAATGGCGCAGAGGGTGGTGTAAGCGGCCTTCCAATTCGGAACAGGCTCCGGCACGCGCGCGACCAGCAGATCGGGCACGGCGAGATATTCGGCGTGGAATGCGCATTCGGCGCCGGCACAGGCCACGCGATCGCCCACTTTGAAACGCGTGTTCGCGGGATCAACGGCTTCGATGACACCGGCGGCGCTGTAGCCAAGAGGAGTTGGTGTTTCGAGGCGGTTGCGGACTTTTTCCAGGGCGCTGCGCCAGCCGAGATTGCGCGCGGTGTCGAGCACCTTGCGCACTTGATCCGGACGGGCGCGGGCTTTCTGAAGCAAATTCATTTTGGCCTGCTCGACTTTCATTTTTTCGGTGCCGATGCTGATGACCGAATGAGTTGTTCGCACGAGCACACCGCCTGGCGGCGGCACCGGTTTCGGCACTTCCTGCAGTTCCAGCCGGCCATTTTGATATTGAGCGATCTGTTTCATCGAGCTGCCAAAACTTTGCTGTCGAAAAACGTCCGGAACCAAAGCTCGAACGTCAATAATGTCCAGATGACCATGCCAAAATCCTCTTCGCCGCGGCGATCTTTTTCGATCAAAGCCCGCACCTGCGCGGCGTCAAAAAAGCCGCGCGCCTTTAACGAGGTCTCGGACAGGAGTTCATCCACCATCGGCGCCAGCGGTCCGCGCATCCAGGCGCGCAGCGGTGAGCAGAAGGGCGCCTTGGGCCGATGCACGATCGAATGCGGCAGGTAACGCTCTGAGATTTTTTTCAGCAGATATTTCTGGGTGTTGCCGCGAATGCGATGCGCCGGCGGCAGTGTGAACATTTTCTCGACCAGCCGGTGATCGGTCAGCGGCGGGCGCGTCTCGATGCTCGCGGCCATGGCGGCTTTGTCCGAGTAGGTCAGGTTGTGCTCGGGCAGAAACACCCGCGTGTCGTTTAAACACATCCGCGTCAGATACGAGAGGCTCGGGTGCGAGAGCGTCGGCAGTTGCGATCGATAGAAATGCGTCTCCTGATAGCGCTGCCTGGGAAAGAGTTTTTGAAACTGATCGGCGGAAAGCGACAGGTCGGAGGCCAGGTATCGCTCCGCTTCCGGCAACGAGGCGAACGAGGTAAATCGCTTGAACCAGCGCAAATAACGAAACCCCTGATGGCCATTTGCCACCGGCAAGTGACGCACGGCGCGTTCGAATCCGTGACGAATCAATTTCGGAACGAACTGCTGATAAATCTCCGCTTTCAAGCAGGCCAGGTGTTTGCGGTATCCACCGAAAATCTCGTCGCCACCGACGCCGTTGAGCAAGACGATGATTCCCTGCTGCCGCGCGGATTCGGAGATGACGAAAGTGTTGATCGTGGCCGGATCGGAAAGCGGTTCGTCGAGGTGCCAGACCATTTTGGGCAGCAGCTCGGCGATGGCGGGCTGAATTTCAAACTCGTGAAATTTAAAACCGAGCTGGCCGGCCACCTGGCGCGCGTAAAAAGCGTCGTCGGGCATCCGCTCAAACTTTTGATCGGCCTCGGTGAATTTGATCGTGAACGCGTGAATGTCGCCGCTGGTGTGCTGGCGCATCAAAGCGCTCACGATCGAGGAATCGAGTCCGCCACTGAGAAACGTGCCGACCGGGCGATCGGCGATCATCTGCAGGCGCACCGCGTCTTTGAGGAGCGCGTCCATTTCTTCGAGCACTTCGTTCTCCGTTTGAGAGACGGACTCACGCGCCTCGATGCGCCAGTACTCGACGATGCGGAGTTGCCCGTGATCGAATTCAAGGTAATGACCTGGCGGCAGTTTGAGGATTTGATCGAAGCCCGTGCGGGGCGAGATTTGAAATCGTGCCGGCGTGAGTAGCGCTTCGTAATCGGGCGTCCTTGGAACGAAGGGGCATTGCAGCAATCCCTTGATTTCAGAAGCGAAGACGAAAGAGCTGCCCCGATGCCAGTAGTAGAACGGTTTGATCCCGATACGGTCGCGTGCGGCGAACAACTTTCCGCTGGCCGTATCGAAGATGGCGAGGGCGAACATGCCGTTGAATTTTTGCAGGCAATCGGGTCCCCAGATTTGGTAAGCGCGCAGAATGATTTCGGTG
>JBFMDG010000364.1:0-7515 GCA_040754135.1 Verrucomicrobiota bacterium | reverse complement strand
ATCGGGGCCTCTGTTTTCTTCGCACGTCCCGTCCGAAAACGCCGGTGATTTACGGGAACGACGAACTTTTTCCAATTGGCGGAGCGAAAGTGTTGCGGCAATCGGAAGCTGATTTTTTGACGGTGGTTGCGGCGGGAGTGACGCTCTTTGAAGCGCTGCAGGCGGCCGAGGCGCTCGAGAAGGAGGGCATCCGCATTGCCGTCATCGACGCTTACAGCGTGAAGCCGCTTGGGGTTGATGTGATTCGGGAAGTGGCCATGAAAAGCGGCCAATGGATTTTAACGGTCGAGGATCATTATGCGGAAGGCGGCCTGGGCGACGCCGTCGCGGGCGCGCTAAGCGCCGAAGGCTTCCGCGTCCATAAGCTCGCCGTCAATGGTCTGCCGCGCTCGGGCAAACCTGCTGAACTGATGGCGAAATACGGGATTGACGCGGCGGCCATCGTTCGAAAGGTAAAGTCGATCGAAAATCAACCATCGCCCGCCCGCCCGATCTACTGACCTGGCCCGCAAGCCTGCGGATCAGTTTGGCACCCAGCCTTTGCCGGGAATAAACTCCCGGCTGCCCGAAGCACATTTGCAACCCGCAGCCGTCGCCAGGGTCACGGCCAATAACGCGATCAAAACAAAACGAAACATGCGAACACCTTAATCAAGATTGTCACGCGGGCAAGCGTGAGTATGCTTCCTTGGCATCAGGCGGAATGAAATCGCTCAAAGGACAGCTGCTGTTGGATAGCGGACAATTAACCGGATCCTTCTTTCATCGCACGGTCGTTTTGGTCTGCCAACACGACGCCGAAGGCGCTTTCGGCCTGATCATCAACAAATCCACCGGCAACAAAGTGGGCGAATCGCTCGTCGCCGACATTCCCGACGTGCTCAAAGAACAGCCGTTATATCTGGGCGGCCCGGTGCAACCGACGGCGTTGAGTTATTTGCATTCGGACAATTTCCTGCCGGACGGGAATGTGATCGAAAATCTGAGCCTGGGCCACGCCCTGGACACGTTGCTGGAATTGGGGGAATCGTTTTCGGCCTCGCAAAAAATCCGCATGTTCGCCGGCTACTCCGGATGGGGCGCCGGGCAGCTTGAAGACGAAATGAAACGCAAAGCCTGGATCACGCATCCCGCTTCTCTCGATCTCGTGTTCCATCCTGATCCGCGCAATCTTTGGCGTGAAATCCTGCGCGAAAAAGGGGGATTGTTCCGGCTCCTCGCACAAATGCCGGACGATTTGTCGTGGAATTGATTGGGAACAGCGGGACAGCGGATGGCGGGAAATGCCACTTCACCGGTTCATCCGTTCAATGCGTTTCTTTCCCCCTTTGCGATAATTGACTTCCCGGGAAGCCGGTTTGTTTTGTCCGATGGTTCCGCGTTTCAGTTCCCGGATTTGATCCCGGAGCAACGCGGCCTTTTCGAACTCGAGATTATTTGCCGCTTCCAACATTTCCTGTTCGAGTTCGCGAATCGTTTCGGTCACGTCGAAATTGCCGCCGGAATCATTGATGACCGCCGCCGCTTTTTCCTGTTCCCGCCGCGAGGACAAACTCTCTTCAACGGCGCGTGTCACCGATCTTGGGGTGATATTGTGTTCGCGATTGTAGGCGAGCTGCTTTTCACGGCGATATTGCGTGGTGGCCAAAAATTTCTCGATGCTTTGCGTCCGGACATCGGCGTAAAGAATCACCTCGCCATGCAAATGGCGTGCGGCGCGGCCGGCGGTTTGAATGAGGCTGGTCGCCGAACGCAAATATCCTTCTTTATCCGCATCCAGGATGGCCACCAGCGATACTTCCGGGAGATCGAGCCCTTCGCGCAAAAGATTGATCCCAACGAGCACATCAAACTCGCCCTTGCGCAGAGACCGCAAGATTTCCACGCGCTCGATGGCATCAATTTCACTGTGGAGATACTGCACGTTGATCCCAATGCCGCGCAGATATTCGGTCAGTTCTTCGGCCGTGCGCTTCGTCAACGTCGTCACCAGCACGCGTTCCCTGGCCTCGACCCGTTTGCGCGCTTCTTCGATCAGGTCGTCAATCTGGCCGCGCAACGGCTTCAGGGTCACTTTGGGATCGACCAATCCGGTAGGGCGAACGATCTGCTCGATGACGCGGTCCCTGGACCATTCGAGTTCCATCGGCCCGGGTGTGGCGCTGACGTAAATCGTCTGGCCTTGCATCGATTGAAATTCGTCGAAGCTCAGGGGTCGATTATCGAGAGCGCTGGGCAGGCGGAATCCATGCTCGACCAAAACCAGCTTGCGCGAGCGGTCGCCGGCATACATGCCGCCGATCTGGGGAACGGTGGCGTGCGATTCGTCGATGACCAACAGGTAGTCTTTGGGAAAGAAATCGAACAGCGTGCAAGGGCGCGAGCCGCTCGGACGTCCGCTGATGTGCCGTGAGTAATTTTCGATGCCGGAGCAAAACCCCATTTCGATCATCATTTCCAGATCGTATTCCGTGCGCATTTTGATGCGCTGCGCCTCGAGCAACTTTCCCCGGCTTTCAAACCAGGCGATGCGTTCCGTCAGTTCTTCGCGAATCGTCAGCACCGCTTGCTTCAACTTTTCCTGCGGGGTCGCGAATTGTTTGCTCGGATAAATCGTGACGGCTTCCAACGACTCGAATTTGTGTCCGGTGAGCGGATCGAAGCGGGTGATGCGATCGAGTTGATCGCCAAAAAATTCAAAGCGCAACGCGTCTTCCGTGTAGGCCGGGCACAACTCGACGGTATCGCCGCGCACGCGAAATTGGCTGCGCTCGAAAGCGATGTCATTCCGGCCATATTGGAGATCCACGAGGCGGCTCAAGAATTGGTCGCGCGAAATTTCCTGCCCGACGCGCACCGGCACCACCATGGCCTCGTAATCCTCTTTGCTCCCGATTCCGTAAATGCAGGAAACGCTCGCGACCACCACCACGTCGCGCCGTGAAAACAGCGAGCTCATCGTGGACAGGCGCAGTCGCTCGATCTCTTCGTTGATGCTCGAATCCTTTTCGATGAAGGTGTCGGTGCGCGGAATGTAGGCTTCCGGCTGGTAATAATCGAAGTAGCTGACGAAATATTCGACGGCGTTTCGCGGAAAGAACGTTTTGAACTCGGCGTAAAGCTGGGCGGCCAGTGTTTTGTTGTGAGAAATGACGAGCGTCGGTTTGTTTACGTTGCGAATGACGTTGGCAATTGTGAAGGTTTTGCCCGAACCGGTGACGCCCAGGAGCGTTTGATGTTTCACGTCCGAAACCAACCCTTCCGTCAGTTTCGCAATGGCTTGCGGTTGATCGCCCGCAGGCGAGTAGGATGAAACGAGCTCGAACATGGATTTCGAAGTTACGGGGAGCAGGATGGCGTGTCAAACAACGGACCGAAGTCAGAGGTCGGAGGTCAGAGGTCAGAGGGTCGGAGGTCGGAGTGAGGATGCAAAAAAAAATGGCAGAGGGCTTTTGCCATCTGCCATCTGAAATTTGAGATTTGAGATTATCGGCGGAATTGCATCCAGGACGTTTCCGGTAATTCATGCGCGCACGGCTGATTGGTGGGGGCATCCGGGCGGCGTTCGTTTGGGGCAACCAGGTTGTTGGCGAGAAGATAGGCTTCTACTTCCTCCCCGCTGATATCCGCCAGCATGTGGCCATTGACTTCGACACAGGGGCTGAGCATCTGCCCGCTTTTCTCGATCATCTCCTGGCGCTGGTTCGGATCGTTGATGATGTCACGGTCTTCATAGGGCAGGTCGTACTTGCGCAACACAGCGCGCACTCCCTGGCTCCAACCGCAGGTCGGTTTCAAATAAGCGATGATTTTCGGTTTTTCCATAGTTCAGTTACGTGAGCGTAAACTGCCATAACCGGCCCAGAGTTCAAAGAGTAAAGTTTGTTCTCATCGACCGATCGACCATTTCAGAAATTGTCAGCGCCGGTCGTTGTCCGATCATTTCCAGTCCGCCTTCGTCAGACTCAATCCACTCGGATCCAGGATGACCTGCGATTTTGGCGATCGCACGTCGCAAATCATTTCGATCTCTTCCAGCGAACGCGAC
Organism: Verrucomicrobiota bacterium; assembly: GCA_040754135.1. Taxonomy (GTDB): domain Bacteria; phylum Verrucomicrobiota; class Verrucomicrobiia; order Limisphaerales; family SIBE01; genus JBFMDG01. Next base: position 3,467 of record JBFMDG010000364.1, on the reverse strand, counting down.
GGATGAATCTCGAAAGTCAGATGGCTCCGGCGCGCATCGAACCGCTGCGTTTCGATGACGAACCGTGATCCCACGCCGCGCGATAGGGAAAGCATCACTCGCGTTGCGTTCGCCGGCGAATTTTCCGCGCTTTCCAAAGGTTTGATATCCCCGCTCAATCGATAACTGCCGGGAGCGAGGAGCAAGCGCGTCCGCAACGACACATTCACAGGTTCACCCGGCGAACGGATGAGCAATCGAGTGCCCGCGTCTTCATTTCGGCATTCGAGTTCGGCCAATGGTTGCCCCGGCTTGGGCCGGAGGTACCATCCGGAGATCCGCTCTGTTTGGAACAGTTCGAAATCAGGCATGGCCGGCAGCGCGGCAAAATCTGCGGCGCGCAGAAATTGCATTTGCAAATCCCGCACGCGCGCCTGAATGCGATCGCACAATTGTTCCGCATGATCTCGCGAGCGTTCGCCCCATTCCCGTTCCAGGCGCGCATCCAATTCGCGGACCCGGTGACAGAGTTTTTCCGCCTGAAAATAATTCGTAAACAAAACGCCGGCTTTCTCGATGTAACGCCGCCGGCCTTCGGGAGTCGTCAGGACCGCCCGCGCCACCAAACCCCAGAGCGGCGGGACCAGAGGCAGATCCAACGGGCTGCGGTGCGTGCCCAAAATGCGATCCATCCCATGCGGCATAAAGACCATTTTGTCGGTGAGCGGATCGTGATAAACGCGGTAATTGTTCCGGTTCATCGAGTAGCTGTCGGAATGACACAGCAACATTTCCATCGCCGTCATGGAGAGGAACCGTTCGAGATCGAGCGCCTCCTTCAGGGCGTCGTATCGCTCCTCGGCATCGGGCAATCGCGCCGCGCGCACGAGCCGATGGAGCGCGCGATGGTCCTCCGGGTTTTGGCCGGAATTGAGCGCCAGCGGCCGATCGACATCCGTCAGGACCCCGCCATCGTAAAGATTGCCATCGGCGCGCTTGAAATGGCGCTTTAAAAACTCCTCATCAAAACCCTCGGTCATGACATAAAACCCGAGATCGCGCCCATTCAACCTGACCGCCGCAAAATCGGATCGCGGCACCGGCACGCTGGCGGCGGCGAACAACTCGCGAGCCAGTTTTTCGTGCAATCGCGTCCGATCCTGCACGGAATTGTTCAAAGAGATTTTGGTCAAACCATGGAATCGCTGTTGCGGAGCCATCTTGGCAAAATTCAGCGTCAATCCGGGTTTGCCATCGATCGGCTGAAAACTGCTGAACCCTTTCAACTGGACCAGCACATTGGTATAACGCCGCCCGCCCTCGATCACCGTCGCCTGCACCTTTGGCCTTTCCTGAAATGGCCGCGTCGCCGGTTGCGATCGGCGCAGGGCGCGAATGCCTTCTTCGCTGATTTGAATCGAAATGCGAAGGAGGTTTGTGGATTGGAAAATGTCGCTGTTGCCCGAAGCGGAGGACGCCGCCAAACTGCACGAGAGGAGGGCCAATGCCGTCAGAAGCCGAAGCGCTCCGGAGGATGCTGACCACATCGACGCACGACAAAGGTTCATAATGGAACTCTCGCCAACGAGCTTGGCTCAGGCCGCGGCGCGCGTCAATCGCCCGCCGAAAATTCCAAAGTGACGGGCGTGAAACTCGATCTATTTTCTGCTTCCACCGCGTTTCATCATGCCAAACACTCGGGGCATGTCGTTGCGAGTGTTGATTGTTCCCGACAAATTCAAAGGCACCCTGACTGCGCATCAAGCCGCCGAATGGATGGCTCAAGGCTGGCGCGCACAACGTCCCCACGATGTCATCGAACTGCTCCCGATGAGCGATGGCGGCGATGGTTTTGGGGAAGTGTTGAGTTCGGCGTTGGGATTGTCTGAGCAGAACTGTCCGACGCGGGACGCCGCCCAGCAATCGATTCAAGCAACGTGGTGGTGGGATGAGAAAACGGGAACGGCCATCATTGAATCGGCTAAAGTGATTGGGCTGGCGCTTTTGCCTTCGGGAAAATTCCACCCGTTTGAACTCGACACGTTTGGCTTGGGCGCCGTGATTGATGCCGCCGAACAAAAGGGCGCGCAACGTTTGCTCATGGGCATTGGCGGCAGCGCCACCAACGATGGCGGTTTTGGAGTGGCTTGGGCGCGAGGCTGGAAGTTTTTCACTGAAGCGGGCGAGCCGATCCTCAAATGGACCCAGCTCGATCGCCTCGCGCGCATCGAGCCGCCAACCGAGCGCCGATCGTGGAGCGAGCTGACTGTAGCGGTGGATGTGCAAAACCCGTTGCTTGGCCCGAGAGGCGCCAGCCGCATTTACGGACCGCAAAAAGGTTTGCGGCCCGAGGACATGAGGGATGCGGAAGGCCATCTCGAACGGCTCGCGCAAGTGGTGCAGCAACAAATAGGAATCAGTGCCGCTGACGAACCAGGCGCCGGCGCCGCCGGCGGACTTGGATTTGGTTTGCGCGCTTTTTTGGGCGCACGGCTGGAATCCGGCTTCGAGATCTTCGCCCATTATTCAAAGCTCGAAGAACGCATCGCGGCCGCCGATGTTGTCATCACTGGAGAGGGCGCGATTGATTCTTCCACGCTCATGGGCAAAGGGGTTGGCGAAGTGGCGGCTCTCGCTCAAAAGCATTTCAAACCCTGCCTGGGTCTGGCAGGTACGTTGTTGATCGAGTCCGCTCGCCCGGAGACCCGCGAGAAGTTTCAACTTTTGATGGGCATGGCGCCCCATTTAACCGATTCGGAACAGGCGCGCCGCGCGCCGGAACATTGGCTGCCGCAATTGGCAATGCGCGCTGCCGGCGAGTGGACAAAGCGCCAGGCGACATCATCGCCTTACTGACCAGACCGTGGGCTGGGTGATTGAGGAATGCAGCGGCAGAACAGAAATGGAGATTGGGAGATTTCTTTTGCTTTGACGCCAGAGGCATTCGTCTCTTAGAACCAACGCGTAGCCCAAACCTGTTCCAAGCTTATGATGTCGATGTTGCGTTCCTCTTTCGCAGTGATCCTCCTCGCTGCCCTCACCTCCCTCACAAAGTCCGCGGAACCCGCCACCGTCCCTGACGATGGCAAACTCCGCATCATCTGTTTCGGAGCGCATCCGGATGATTGCGAAATTCAAGCGTCCGGAACGGCAGCCAAATGGGCCGCTCTTGGTCATCACGTGAAATTCGTCTCCGTCACCAACGGGGATATTGGCCATTGGAATGAAGCGGGCGGGCCGCTCTACCTCCGCCGCAGAGCCGAGGTGGAACGCGCCGCCAAGCTGATCGGCATCCAGGTGGAAGTGCTCGACATTCACGATGGCGAATTGATGGTCACGCTCGAGAACCGCCGCACCATCACGCGCCTCATCCGCGAATGGAAAGCGGATATCGTCATGAGCCATCGGCCAAACGATTATCATCCCGATCACCGCAACACCGGGGCGCTGGTTCAGGACGCGGCCTACATGGTGACCGTGCCGTTTTT
>JBFMDG010000363.1:0-7517 GCA_040754135.1 Verrucomicrobiota bacterium | reverse complement strand
GGATGACATCATTAACGAGCGCGGCGCCTGGGACGTGTTCATCTGGTACGGCGGACTGGTCCAACTCGGAAAAAAATTGAACGAAACCGGATTGCTCAGTGCCTTTGCGAAAACGGTCGCCGATCAATTTTCCGGCTGGCCGTGGCTGGCTCTGTTCGTGATCGTGTTGCTCGTTTATTTCTACGCGCATTATGCTTTCGCCAGCATCACCACGCATCTCGTCTCGATGTATCCGGCCTTTGTTCCGGTGCTGATTGCGACGGGCGCGCCGGCTCCTTTGGTGGTATGCAGCTTCGCTTTTTTCGCAAACTTCAGCGCGGGCCTGACCCATTATGGCACGACGCCGGGGCCCATTATCTTCAGCACGGGATATGTTACGCAACGCGCCTGGTGGCGTGTGGGATTCCTGATATCGCTGGCTAACGTCGTCATTTGGCTGACTGTCGGAATGCTTTGGTGGAAAATTACCGGGCTTTGGTGACGGAAAGCGAGGAACCGCTGCGCCAGGTTTTATCCCGCGTCTGGTCAGCGGGCCGGCTTGGTTTGATGATCGAGGTCGAGCAACCGGTCCAACTCTGCTTTGGAAAGTCCGGAAACTCGTTCTGCCACTGCGCGAATGGTCGCGCCCGAGGCGTACGCTTCTTTGGCAATCTCCGCGGCTTTATCGTAGCCGATCACGGGGGCCAAAGCGGTGACTGACGCAAGGCTTTGTTCGATCATCGTGGCAATGCGCTCGGTATCCGCTTCCAGGCCAGCCACACAACGTTGTGCAAACAACCGGCTGCCCGCCGTCAGCAGCTCGATCGATTGCAGAAGATTATGCGCGATGACGGGCATCATCGTGTTCAATTCAAAATTTCCCGAGGCGCCAGCAAACGTAATCGCGGCGTCGTTGCCAATCACCTGCGCTCCCACTTGGATCAACATCTCGGACATCACCGGATTCACTTTGCCAGGCATGATCGATGATCCTGGTTGTGTTGTTGGCAGTTTCAATTCCCCCAATCCACAGCGCGGTCCCGATCCCAGCCAGCGAATGTCGTTGGCAATTTTAATCAGGCTGATCGCGATCGTTTTCAAAACGCCGCTCGCTTCGACGCAGGCATCCCGCGCCGCTTGAGCTTCAAAATGATTTTCCGCTTCGCGCAGCGGCAACTGCATTTCTTCAGACAGGCTCGCGATGGTGCGCCGGGCAAACTCCGGATGCGTATTCATGCCCGTGCCGACCGCTGTGCCGCCCAGCGCCAGCTCGCCCAACGCCCGGTCGAGTGAGCGCAAGCGGGCAAGTCCATGTGCCGTTTGGCTCGCGTAGCCGCTGATTTCCTGACCGAGCCGGATGGGGGTGGCGTCCTGCAAATGGGTTCGCCCGATCTTTACAATGCTTTGGAAATCGTCCGCTTTGCGCTCGAGTTCTCGTTGCAATTCCTGCAAGGCCGGATCGAGTCCCTTGTGAATCGATTCCAACGCCGCAATGTGAATCGCCGTCGGGATGACGTCATTGCTCGATTGCCCGCGGTTCACGTGATCATTTGGGTGCACCAAACGTTCGCCGCGCTGGCCGCCGAGCAGTTCGCCGGCGCGATTCGCGATCACCTCGTTGGCGTTCATGTTGGTGGAAGTGCCCGAACCGGTCTGAAACACATCGACCACGAAATGGGAATCGTGAATTCCTTGAGCGACCTCTTGCGCGGCTTGTTCGATGGCGCTGGCCAAAGCGGGATCGAGCAATCCCAAAGCGGCATTGGTTCGCGCGGCGTGCTTTTTGATCATCCCGAGCGCTCGAATGAATGAACGTGGGAAACGCAGGCCGCTCACCGGAAAGTTTTGAACGGCCCGGGCGGTTTGGGCACCGTAGAGCGCAGCGGTTGGAACTTTCATTTCGCCCATCGAATCGCGTTCGGCTCGAAACTCAGGAATCAAGGCGCTCATCGTGACTTCAATTTGACATACCGACCCAACAAAACAAATCCATCGCCGATTTCCTGATTTCGGAGTGCGCTGGCAGACGGAGTGGCAACAGCGCTTTGGCCATGGCGGCGCGTGGGGGTTGTCCTGCGTGTATGGAAATGGCCAAAGCGGTGTCGCGCTATCGCTTTGCCGCCGCAGTCCAAAAGTGGTGGGCGGCGGAGCGATGGCTGGCGCTGCAGAGCGCGCTTTATGGAGTGCGCTGGCTGAATGCAGTGGCGACAGCGCTTTGGCCGTGGCGGCGCGTGGGGGTTGTCCTGCGTGTATGGAAATGGCCAAAGCGGTGTCGCGCTATCGCTTTGCCACCGCAGTCCAAAAGTGGTGGGCGGCGGAGCGTTGAGGCAAATCAGAGCGTATGGTCGAAGCCATCGGCGTATCGCTTCGAACAAGTAGGAGCTGCACCGACCGCATCGTAGGTGTAATCGCCGCCGCCGGGACAGGTCGGTTTGCCCCCTCCTTTGATATGTGTGGAAATCACTCTTGCGGATATACAAGAATCCGGTCGTGCACGACCACGGCCAGATCGTTCTTCCCATCGCCGGTCAAATCGAGAATGAGCGCTTCACGTGGCTCAGGAAAATCATTGCGCCGGCTGCGAAAGGTGCGCTCTTCAAATACCTGCCAGCGATTGGCCGCTTCCAAACGGTGCGGCGCTTCGAAACTGACGATGTCCAGGTAACTTTTGGCAGTTTCCATGAAGACGAGATCTTTGCGCCCGTCCTGGTTCAAATCACCGGAAATGACATCGTTCAAATATCCCTCGTTAATGGGTGTTTCGTATCCATCCAGCTCGGACAACTCCCACACCTCACCCGACAAAGGCATCCAGGCGGCGGCATTCACACCGGAAAATCCCACCGCATTGGGTTTCGACGCCCCGAGCGCCAGGGCGTGCAACGCAGAGAACTCCGTCACGGGCAACGGCACGTTGCGCTTGATCTGCCACGAGCCCGAAGGATCCCGTTCGCTGAGGGTGAGGACCTTTCGTTCCGCATCGAGCAGGAACAAGGCAGCGATCGTGTTTGTGCCCTGCGGAAGTCCCGCAGCAGCCACAATCCGCGAATTGCTCGCCGCGCCGTTGATTTGTTCCTTCACCTGAAATTGCCAGCGACCGCGCGAATCACCGCCATCGCTCCTCTGCAACACCACGGCGCGCAGAAAATTCTTTTGCGCCAGCAACAATTCCGGTTTGCCATCCCCATCGATATCCAGACTGCTGAGCCACGGTTGTTCGGTGGTGCCGCCGGGAGGGCTCACATCGTGTTCGTCGAACTCCTTCTCTTTGACCTGCAAAAGCAATTTGATTTTTTCATAGGGCACCAGCACCACGAGGTCGGGCAACCCATCCTGATCGGCATCGTGAATGGAAATCGAACTCGGGTTCGATTTGAAGGTGTCGCTCAGTTTTTGCCGGCGTGCCTCGCCCCTGGCATCGCGCCGGACCAATTCGCGTTTGCCGTCGATGTCCACCACGTAAGCCAGCGTCGGTTTGGAAGGATGCTCGATCACGCCGACCGCCATGGCCAAAGGACGTCCTTCGATCGGGAGAATTTTTGGAAATGCAAAACGGCCCTGCGCATCAAAATGGGTCACGCCGATTTGCCGTTCGTCGCCACTCAACAGGAACAGGTCCACCGTGCCGTCCGAGTCCCAATCGCCTGCGGCCAATTCCGTCACTCCCGTAAGTGTGGCGAATTGTTTCGGAGCCGCCAGCGACCCGTCGCGATTTTGCAAATGCACGGTGAGTTGTCCGCTGTCCGGCTCGGCCAGGACCAGATCGGGCAACGCATCCCGATTCAAATCGGTCCAGATCATGCCGCGCCGGGCTTTGCTCGTCCGCGTCAGGGGCAGCATTTGAAATTGGCCTTGGCGCCATGTGCCCGACAGGATTTCGGCTGGTTTTCGGGTGAAATTGGAAATCTGCGCGCGCCCGGATTTTTGCGCGACGGTGATCACTTCGGTCTTTCGATCGGCATCGAGATCATCCGCCCAGTAAGAGCGGATCGGCGGCAAACTAAAATGGATTTCCGGGCCGAGTTGGCCTTGAGCATCCTGCAATCGGAATCGAAACGGATTCGGGCTGTCCCAATTCACCAGCAAGAGATCTTCGCGGCCGTCGCCTTGAATATCGAGAACCTGCACGGCGAGCACCGTTCCCGAGTAAGGAATCTTTTCCGGCTCTTCGAGCGCGCCCTCTTTGGATTGGCGGAACAAATATGCAAAGCTCTCCGCCAACAGAACCAAATCCAGCCGGCCGTCGCCATTCAAGTCGCCGTGCGTCATGGCATTCGGATTGGACAACCCATCGGTAATCGTCCAGCGCTTGGGAGCGCTCCAGCCTTTGGCCTCATTGTGCTGCACCACCAATTCTTTAGGCTCGCCGTAATAGGCGATATCGGGACGCCGATCCCCGTTCAGATCGGCCACCGTGAATGAGGTGATGCGCTTTTCCGACGCAATCGAATCGATGCGAAATCGAGCGTCAGGCGGCAGTTCGTTCAACTCACGGCGAGGCGGTGGAGTTTCGACGCGGTTGGTTTTGCCGGTTTGATTCCAGAGCAAATTGATTTTTGAACGGGCATTGTTCACCACCACCAGATCTTGCAAACCGTCGCCATCGAGGTCCGCGCCGCGCAAATGAGCAATTTCATGGTCGATGGGAAAGATCTCCGGGCCCGTAAACCCAAAACGATTTGTTTCCACGTCAGCCGCCGCCGCGCTCACCCAAATCAAAAAGATCATCAGCGCGAGCTTCCGTCCTCCTACAGTCAAAAAATGAAATCGCTTCATCAAAACTTCCTTCCAAGTGGGAGTTCTCATTCGCCGAGAAGGTGCAAGGAGACTCGCCGCGCGTGCGGCACGGTTCGATGTTCCCAGACGTAAATGCCTTGCCACGTCCCAAGCGTCAGCCGGCCCGACACAATGGGTATAGTCAGATTCACGGTCGTCAGCGCCGTTCGGATATGCGCCGGCATGTCATCCTCGCCTTCCGATGTGTGATGAAAAAGCCGGTCCCCATCCGGCACCAGCCGCGCAAAGAATCGCTCGAAATCGCGGCGCACCTCGGGATCGGCATTCTCCTGAATGAGCAACGACGCCGATGTGTGCCGCAAATGCAATGTCGCCAGACCTGTTTGGAATCCGCTCTGACGCACCGAACGATCCACCGGATCGGTGATCTCGAAAAATCCGCGCCCCGTTGTTCGCACGGTCAACTCCTGCACACATTGGCGAAGCATATCGCCGGAATATACCGGGAAGCGTGTGGGAGCGATAGAACATACTCACCAGACTCAGTCCGATGACACAAAGCGTAGGAGAGGCGTCCCGCCTGTCCAAGAATCCCAACGGGATTGCGTCCCAAAGCCCAGGGTTGCAAGGAACGATCGACAAAGTTTGGGACGAAGTTTTCGACAAAGGTGTGATCGCAAAATGTCCAAACTTCAGGGAGAGGCGTCCCGCCTGTCCGGTGGCAAAAGCCTCATCGCAAAATGGGTTCTATCGCACGCGTTGGTCAGTCATTAGACCGGCGAAACCCAAAAGCAAAGCAACTCACGGCCGCGCGCCCTCTGCGGGGGTCTTTTCAGTAACCGAACTTGGGAGATGCACCTGTTTGTATCCACCGCGGGCTTTGAAATAAACGATCAACAACAAATAACCCGCGGCCATCACCGCTGGTACGAGCGCAGTCCATTTCAAACTCATGCGTCCACCGAAAATCACCGCCGTGCGCACCGTCTGTTCCCCAGGCGTCAATTGCGCTTCCGGGGTGGTCAATACTTCGCCCACCTTGATCCCATCCAGGCCTGTGGTCGGCGGGAAAAAGAGAAATGATTTCTGACCGGGAGCGGCATATTGCTCATACAGAGCGGGAGATTCCTGCGAAAGTTTGCCAGCAGAGTAGTAATCCTGGATGTAGCCAATCCCCGGAGTTCCAAGCAATCCGGCCGAGAACACTCCAGCCGCTCCCACCGCTCCCAGCGTCAACGCCCCTCCTTTGGGAAATCGTTCTGAAACGACTCCCAGCATCGTAGGCCAGAAAAACGTTTTTCCCACGCCATAAATTGTCGCCGCCAAAAACACGGAAATGCCCGCCGTGGACGAGCCCAGCCAATACAGGCCGATCACCGCCAGCGCCGAGCAGGCAAACAGCAGGCCCAGTGGAGATATCTTGTGAACGATCGGTCCGGCGAAGAAGCGCAGAACAAACATGATCCCCGAAGTGTAAACCAGCACGAGGATGCCTTGCATGCTCGCGATCGAGCTCATCAGGTTGGCGATCCAACTGTCGGTCCCCAGTTCGACGTACCCCACCAGCGCGTGCAACACCACGAGTGCGACGAGCACCGGTTGCGCAAATTCCTTCAGCATCTCCCCAAATCCGATTCCGGCCGCGCGCGCTTCAGACACGGGAAAGCTTTGACCGAACATCAACCAGCCGTACATCACGACGGGAATCACGAAGATCAGCCACTGGATTTCCCATCTCACAAGCACCTGCCCATCCCGTTCCGCCATGAGATAGGATAAAAGTCCGCCAATGATCAACCCAGCCGGCCAGCCCGCGTGCAGAATATTGAGGTAATGGGTCTTGGCATTGGGATAAAGAGTGGCGGCGAGCGGATTGATGACGGCTTCGCAGGTGCCATTGGCGAGGGCGAACAGTGTCATTCCGAGAAACAGCAACCAAAAGGCAACTGGCTTGCCGTAGTGCAGAAAAGCGAACGAAGCGCCAAGCGTGAGCAACGCCGCCAGCACATGAAGTACAAAGGCCACAGCCATGAGCCGGCCATAACCGACACGATCAGCGAGCAGGCTAAAAAAGACGACGGCGAACCCGAAACCCCAAAGGCCGCTGCCAGTCAGAGCGCCGAGTTCCGTTTGCGTAAAGCCGAACGTACGGCCCCAATCATCAAGAATCCCGCTGCGAATCGAAAACCCGATTCCCGCCGCGATCAGCGTGATGAAGCTGGCAATAAAAAGTCGGCGTTGGCTGGTCATAGGAGTTGAATCGACTGCACTGAATCGAGCAACTCACGTCTCTCGACTGTCGCGACTGAGCTGACTCGGAACGCCGGTCCGCGCGTTAGCGCGTTAGCATTAGTCACCTCACCATGCGGATTCGATTTTCCAAGTCCGTGAACGCACTCTGCTAAATCTGCGAACCCGCGCAGGGCACATTGGCCCATGCCCAACCCGCCGAACGAACGGCTGATTCAACTGGATTTGGCAGTCTCTGCCATCGCCTTTGGATCAACGATATGCACGGGCTTGTAGCCACCAATCGTTTTGAAGTAGAGGAGCAATAAGAGATAAATTGCCGCCATGGTGGCCGGGATGAAAGCATCGGCTTGCAGCGTTTTGCGATCCCCGCTGATACTCGCTTCAACCACCGCTTTTTGTTCCGGAGTGCGTTGCGCGGCGGGGACCTTTTGAGCCTCGGCAAGCTTGGTTCCATCCAACGCGGTCACTTCCGAGAAGAAGAGGAATTTGCTCGGCTTTTCGGCTTTGTATTGTTGAAGGGCGGCCGGGTTTGTCTCACTCAGAGCTTC
>JBFMDG010000362.1:0-7561 GCA_040754135.1 Verrucomicrobiota bacterium | reverse complement strand
AGCAAGATGTCTAAACAGCACGGGCGGACTGTGGCCAGTCCGCCCGTGTGAAATCCCCTGCTCTGTAAAATTCCCCGGAGGGAGATTAGCCTTCGCGACGCTCTTCGTCTGCGGCGTCGAAGGCGTGTTGCAGCGCCACCAGATCTTCGCCCGGCTTGAGCGAATCGAGGACGGCTTGCTCGGCCTTGAGCTGTTCCTGGGAGTAATTGGCGGCTTTGATCGACAGACCGATGCGGCGTTCCGCCTTATCGATCTTGATGACGCGCGCGGTGACTTCCTGATCCACCTTGAGCACGTTTTTGATTTTATCGACGCGCTCTTCGCTCACCTGGGAAATGTGAACCAGGCCATCGATGTCATGTTGCAGGCCGACAAAGGCGCCGAAGGACGCGAGCTTGGTGACCTTGCCGGTGACGAGATCGCCGACTTTGTAGTATTTGTCGATGTTGTTCCAGGGATCTTCGCTGAGCTGTTTGATGCCGAGCGAAATGCGCTGGTTGGCTTTGTCGATTTCGAGGACCTGGGCCTCGACTTCTTCGCTCTTCTTCAGCACTTCGGAAGGATGATTGATCTTGCGGGTCCAGGAAATGTCGGAGACGTGGATCATGCCATCGAGTCCATCTTCGAGTTCCACAAACGCGCCGTAACTGGTGAGGTTGCGGATCTTGCCTTTGACCTTGCTGCCGGGCGGATATTTCTCGAGCGCGCGGTCCCACGGATTGGTTTCGAGCTGGCGAATGCCGAGGGAAATTTTCTGCTCTTCGCGGTTGATGCCCAGCACGACCGCTTCCACTTCCTGATCGGTCTTGAGAACGTCGGAAGGTTTGGCGATGCGTTTGGTCCAGGAAAGTTCGGTGACATGCACGAGGCCTTCGACGCCCGGTTCGAGTTCGACGAAAGCGCCGTAGGGCACGAGGTTGACGACGCGGCCTTTGACTTTCGCGCCGATGGGATATTTCTGCTCGATGTTGTCCCACGGATTGGCGAGCTTCTGCTTGAGGCCGAGGCTGACGCGTTCTTTTTCTTTGTTGATATCGAGCACGACCACGTCGATTTCCTGGCCGACCTTGAGCAGTTCGGAAGGATGCCCGATGCGCCCCCAGCTCATATCGGTGATATGGAGCAAGCCATCGAGGCCATTGAGATCGATGAACGCGCCGAAATCGGTGATGTTCTTGACCGTGCCCTTGCGGATGTCGCCGGGCATCATTTCGGCGAGGAGTTTGGCGCGGCGTTCGTTGCGTTCCTGTTCGATCAATTCGCGGCGGGAAAGGACGATGTTTTGCCGTTCCTGATTGATCTTAACTACTTTGAAATCGTAAGTATTGCCGACGAATGCGTTCAGGTTTTTAGGCGGAACGATGTCGATCTGGGAAGCGGGGAGGAAGGCTTCGACACCGATATTAACGAGCAGGCCGCCTTTGACCACGGCTTTGACTTTGCCGCTGATGGTACCGCCTTCGTTGCAAATCGTCAGAATTTTGTCCCAGTTCTTTTTGAATTCGGCTTTTTCCTTGGAGAGGACGACCATGCCGTCCTTGTCCTCGAGCTTTTCAATCAGGACATCAATTTCGTCGCTGACTTTGACGGCTTTGATGTCTTCAAATTCGTTGGCGGGGATGACGCCCTCGCTTTTATAGCCGATGTCCACAAGGACTTCCTTGGGACGGACTTCGATGATGGTTCCTTTGACGATTTCACCTGCGGCAAAGCGAACGGTACTTTGCTTCAGGGCTTCTTCCATGGTGAGCATAGGTATATGCGAACGGACTCAGCTTTCTGTTGGATTTGATTTAATGCGGGAGACTCGGTGGGCCGAGGGATCGGCCTCACGAAGACTCCATTGCCTAACGGACCGAACGTTGCGGTGGCAACGGAGGGTTAAAGGTTAGGTTGCGCGTTAACTTTTCTTTTCTCAGCCTCAATGAACAGAGCCGCACACGCGGCGTTCGGGCACCGCGTAAAATAAGCGGCAACCCGCCGGATGCAAGGAGGAAATTTGTTTGAGGAAGTTCGTTTGAGCAACCTCACTGGGATGGCGGCAACATCCCGCTCGTGCCGCACAAACTTTCGCCCCGTGATGAACGGCAGCGCTGTGAAACGCCGCCGTGCTGCTGCGGTTCACGCATCGTGCCGATGCTTGGGGGCGTCACCTTGGCTACGCTCGCAGGATAGCCGTACGTCTCGCCTGTCATTCCTTCGTCGCTTCGTCGCTTCGTCGCAACCTTCGTCGCAACTTTCGTCGCAAAGATGTTCGAACGACAAAGTTTGCGACGAAGTTTTCGACAAAGGTGTGATCGCAAAATGTCCAAATTTCGGTGACGCGCCGTCTCGGTGCGTGTGGCTAAGCTAAGACCTCGCGGCAAGACACCGCTGTAACTCCCAGGCGCGGATGCCTGCCAACGGTCATTCCCATTCGATCGTTGCCGGAGGTTTGCTGGAAATATCCAAACAAACGCGATTGACGCCTTTCACTTCGTTGATGATGCGATTGGAAATCTTTTCCAGCAAATCGTAAGGCAGTTTGACCCAATCGGCCGTCATGCCATCCTGCGACTCGACGATGCGCAAGGCGATCGTGTAATCGTAAGTGCGCTCGTCGCCCATCACACCCACGCTTCGGACAGGGAGCAACACGGCGAAGCTTTGCCAGATTTTGTAGTACCAGCCGCTCGTTTTCATCTCTTCCACCACGATGGCGTCGGCATTCCTCAGAATGGCGCACCGAGACGAAGTCACTTCACCGAGGATGCGAACGGCCAGCCCTGGACCTGGGAAGGGCTGGCGAAAGACGATTTCCGGCGGCAAGCCGAGTTCCAGCCCGAGCTGACGCACTTCATCTTTGAACAGGCATTTCAATGGCTCGACCAACTCGAACTTCATGTTTTTTGGCAAGCCTCCCACGTTGTGATGGCTTTTGATCATGGCCGCGGGATTGCCGGCGATCGGCACGGACTCGATGACGTCGGGATACAAAGTGCCTTGCGCGAGGAAGCGCGCTTTTCCAGCGCGTTTCGTCGCGGCCTGAAACACCTCGATAAATGTTTTGCCAATGATCTTTCGTTTGCGCTCGGGATCGGTCACCCCTTTCAGACGGGAGAGGAACAGCTTCGAAGCGTCCTCGTACTGCAGTTTCATTTTGAAATTACGGCCGAACACCTCCTGCACGGTTTCCGCCTCCCGCGCGCGCAACACGCCGTTGTTCACGAAAATGCAGGTCAGGTGGTCGCCAATGGCTTTGTGCAGCAGCGCCGCGGCCACACTCGAATCAACGCCGCCACTCAACCCGAGAATCACCTTTTCCTTCCCGACCTGAGCGCGAATTTCCTCGACGGCCTGATCAGCGTAATTCCGCATCGTCCAACTGCGGCTGCAACCGCAGATGTCATGCACGTAATTGGCGATGATCTCGCGTCCGCGCGGCGTGTGGACGACTTCCGGATGAAACTGCAAACCGTAGAAGTGTTTGACGCTGTCTTCGATGGCTGCGTAATCGGAATTCTCCGTGAAAGCCACGGCTTTGAACCCTTTTGGCGGGCGCGTGAGTTTGTCCGCATGCGAATTCCAAACCTGCAATGTTTTGGGCAATCCCTTGAAGAGCGGGCATTCATCATCGGCGATGGTCAGCGTCCCTTTGCCAAATTCGCGTTTCAATCCGGGCTCGACTTTCCCGCCGAGAAATTCTGCCAGCAATTGCAGCCCGTAACAGATTCCCAGGATCGGCACGTCCAGGTTGAAAATCTTCTTGTCCGGCAATGGCGCGTCCTTTGCATAGACGCTGGCTGGACCTCCAGACAGAATCAGGCCGCGCGGTTCCAACGCGAGAATTTCTTTGGCGGAAGTGTCGTAACGCAGAATGGTCGAGTAGACATTGCACTCGCGAATGCGCCGCGCAATCACCTGGGTGTACTGCGAACCGAAATCGAGGATGACAATCTTTTCTGCCATGCAAAATAAAGGGCATCTCTTTGCCGTCAGTCAACCTCTTTGACCAGAAAAAATTAAATGGCCGGCGGGCGCGGAAGCAGTCGCAAATGGAGCGGCTGAACGCTCACTGTCGAACCACGGCCACTTGGCCGTTGCTCGCATTGTAGGTGAAGCGCATGCCATACGGCGGCGTGGGCAAGCGCGGCAGATAGCCCTTGGTCACCAATTCATTCAGATCTTTCGGATAACGGTCCTCCTCAACCTGAAACACCTGAATGGCCTGCTGCAATGAAACCGTGTCGATCGTTTTCTCGGCGCGCTTTTTCCCCTGGTTAACCGCGCCGAGATAATCGACTGGGGCGGTGACTGGATTTCCGCTCGAATAGTTCGGCTCCGCTTCAGGAGTCTTGGCCGCCTCTTCCTTTTTGCCGCAACCGTTGAAAAACAGCAGAGAGGCGGTGAGCAAAGCGATCGATGCGGAAATTCTCATGCCGGAAATTTAGCATTCTCTGCAGCGATGCCAAGCCATCAACACCTCAGGCGAGGATTGCGCTTGGCGTCTGAACTTTTTGCGATGATCCCTTCGTCACGAACTTCGTCACGAACTTCGTCGAAAGGATTTTCCGATCGACAAAGTTTGGAACGAAGGTGGTGATCGTAAATGTCCAAACCCAGCGCGGGTCTGCGACCCGCGGCACGCGCTCGAGGATTCGGAGAGCGACTTGAGCACGGGCTCATGCTGCGGCTTGCAAAGCCGCGCTCCGAATGCGGAGCGCGGGTCTGCGACCCGCAGCAGCTTCGCAACCGCCACGCGCTCGAGGATTCGGAGAGCGACTTGAGCACGCGCGCATGCTGCGGCTTGCAAAGCCGCGCTCCGGACGCGCACTCCCTATCGCGGCCGAGGTTTAGGCCGCGTCATAACCCGAACAAGCCAGGCGTTCCAGAGCGCGAACGGTGTTCCAATTGCGCGTGGTGGCGGTCACGCCGCAAGTTTTTTCAAACCAGTTGTTGTTTACTTTGCTTCGACCCGATCCAAATGGGAGATGAAGGTAAATCGTGTCCCCGTCGAAAATGACCTGCTCGCCCTTCGCCGTCGGAAGGACCGAGGTTTCAATGGTTGCGACCGGGTTTGCGAGGAATACGACGTGCAAATGTTCCTTGGCAATACCGGTCCGAGTTGCAAAGGGGTTGCGCGAGATCACCCGCGACAATTCCTTCGCCGTTCGCAGCACGAACTTGATTTGAAATGGAAAAGCTTCGTCGAGCCGAGCCGTGATCTTTTCCACGAGCAATCGCTCATCGATCCGGCTCCCGGGTTGGAACACAACATTCCCGCTCTGCAAATAGGTCTGGACTTCCTCGAAATCGCACGCTTGAAAGATCGATTTCAGTCTGGCCATCGGCACCAGGTTGTGGCCCCCCACATTGATGCCGCGCAACAAGGCAATGTATTTTGGAGAGGCCTTACGCATCCTGTGCGGATAGCAAACAGAAGAAAAAATGCCAAGCTTCCGTACGCGGACATGCGGATAGCTTCCGAACACGGCACACAGCCATGCCGACACATCACCCCGTCAGGCGAATCGGCAGTGACATTCGGTCTTTGATTTACTTCAGCGAACGCCCTCGAATGGGGAGACAGGTTCGACGAGGATGTGCCGAGCCAATTGTTCGCTGATGGCCATGCGGGCATTGCAGACCAGGCAAATGATATTCGACTGGCTGGTGAGCAGACGCACGACCTGATCTTCGCAAAATCCGATTTCACGAAGTCGATCACTGATTTCGGGCGCGGCGCACAAGCGGCGGATGCGAACGGCGGCGCCCGCCTGGACGCGCGTGAGTGGACACAAGGTGCAACGATCCGATTCCGGACCGGACCTGATGGAGGCATTCATCGGTGGCACTGTGTCGCGCGGGGGGGATGAACGACTCCACGAAATTTGGCAAAGCGAAATCGTCTTTTGTTTCGTGGATCGATCCTGCGCCTGGTCCCATGAGAAAGCGCTTACCCGATTCCGGTCTTGTAGCCTTGCCGCGAACATTTCCGATGCGGTGCTTGATGAAAGTCAAAGCGTGCGGCCGGCTTCGAGGGTATCCATTGGAAAGACGATGAGCGCCACCACTTCCGCACTTCCAGCCGCGCCGCTCCACCTCGAGGAACCGACGGTCGGAAACTATTTCGTTGCTGCTTACCCGCCCTTCTCTTCCTGGGCCTCTGCGCATGATCTCGCGTTGGTGGAAGCCCTGGAACAGCCTGCGCCAGTCACTCCGGTCGGCGTTTACGCGCACATTCCATTCTGCCAGAAAAAGTGCGATTACTGTTATTACCTTTCGTACATTGGACAGCAATCGGAGGTGGTGGATGCCTACATTGATGCGCTGGTCGCTGAACTCTTTCGCTATGCATCATTTCCCGCCATGCAAGGTCGCGCGCCGGCATTCCTTTATTTTGGCGGCGGCACTCCCTCGACTTTGACCAGTGCGCAGGCGCGCCGGCTTGGGTTCGGACTGAAAAGCGCGCTGGCGGCGAGCGAATCGGCGCCCGAGTTCACCTGCGAATGTGCCCCGCGCTCCGTCCGTCCGGATTTTTTAAGGACGCTCCGGGAAATTGGCGTCAACCGTTTGAGCATGGGTGTGCAGTGTTTCGACGACGCGCTCCTGAAGTGGAATGGACGCATTCATCTCGTCGAAGATGTCCTGCGCGCCCATGCTCTCATTCAGCAATTTGCATTTGAGTGGGTGAACATTGATTTAATGGTGGGGCTGCTGGGAGAAACGTGGCCGAGCTGGGGGGAAACGATTCAACAGGCGATCGCGCTTGGAGCGGACAGCGTGACGATTTATCAGACGGAAATTCCTTTCAACACGCAGCTCTACCGCGAAGTGCAGCAGAAGTCCTTGCCGGCGCCACTGGTCTCCTGGCCCGAGAAGCGCGAGCGCCTGGCCTTCGCTTTCAGTGAACTGGAAAATGCCGGTTATACAATTGTCAGCGCTTACACCGCCGCGCGCGATCCTTCCCGGCATCGGTTTCAATATCAGGAGCACCTCTGGCGCGGCGGAGACATGCTCGGCTTGGGCGTGGCCTCTTTTGGCTATTTCGGCGGGGTGCACTATCAGAATGAGGTGACGCTGGAAAAGTACCGGCAGGCAATTGCGGCCGAGGAATTGCCGCTGAAACGGGCTTTCCGGCTCAAAGCTTCAGACCAGCTCGTGCGCGAGTTTATTTTGCAACTCAAATGGGGGCGCGTCGATTTGCGCCCGTTCGAAGACAAATTTGGCGTGAACCCGACGGAGCACTTCGCTCCGATCCTCAAACAGCTGAAGGCCGAGGGGTTTCTCGATTTCACAGAAACGGAAGTGACGCTCACGCGCGCGGGGTTGACGCGTGCCGATCAATTATTGCCGCTCTTTTACGACCCGCGTTTTCAAAACCTGCGTTACACCTGAAAGCCTCATCGAAACCCATTGCTATGATGAACACCGATCAAAATGCTCCCAGCGCTGCCGCGTTGACCTTGCCGGCGCAAACAACGGTCGGGAATTACTTCGTTTCGAATTATCCACCTTTCTCCTGCTGGAACCCGAAGGAAATACCGCACTTGTTCCATGCGCTCTCCCGCACCCCGCACCC
>JBFMDG010000361.1:0-7603 GCA_040754135.1 Verrucomicrobiota bacterium | reverse complement strand
GAAATCCTGCGCATGCCGGATTAAAAAAATCGCGCCATCACCCTGAGCAAGGCGCGGCGGCGTTTTTGCGGATTTTATCTTCTTTACGCTCTGTTCCATCAGGAATTCCCTTTCGGCAATCGCACTATACTAACGCAGAATTGATCTTTTGCGACTGCGCGCGAAATTGGGCCATGAAAAGCACGCTTGAACGTCGCCTGCGCGAGCCTTCCGTGCAGGTTTTCCTTCTCCCAGACACCGGCGCCATCCCCAATCATCGCACTTTGCCCCTGGTCGTTTACGAAGCAGCGTTTGATTTCGGTGACGATCAACCCGAAGAGATTCTGGAGCAGGTTTTCGGGAGCAATCGATGGCGCGGTTCATGGCGTAACGGGATTTATCCTTATCACCATTACCACTCGACTGCGCATGAAGTGCTCGGCGTCACGCGCGGTTCAGCGAAAGTGCAGTTCGGTGGCGAGCCTGGCGTGGTGCTCAAACTCAGTATCGGCGACGTGGTCATCATCCCCGCGGGCGTGGGCCACAAAAACGTCGGCGCCAGTGCCGGCTTCACCGTCGTGGGCGCTTATCCCGATGGCCAGGAATGGGACCTCTGCTACGGAAAAGCGGATGAACGTCCGCGCGCCGACCAAAACATTGCCAAGGTGCCTTTGCCCAGTCGCGATCCGGTTTTTGGCGAGGACGGCCCTTTGTTCACGCATTGGATTCGCCGGTAAAGCATCAGGTCCCACATCGGTGTGCTTCCGGATTTCCGGTCCCTCAATTGAATCCTTGAGCCTGGCGCCTGGACCTTTGATCCTCCATTTGCGGTTGGCCTGTGTCATCCCGCTGCACACGCGGATGGATCGTTGACAGTGCTCGAGGAAAAACTCTAATTTCCTGCCGGTCCCGAACCGGACTGGATCATGAATTGCAAGCCGTTGAATCCCATTCCCTCTCTCGCTCATCGGAAGGCCTTTACGTTGATTGAGCTTTTGGTGGTCATTGCCATCATTGCCATCCTGGCCGGTTTGCTCATGCCGGCACTTTCGAATGCGAAGGAACGCGGACGCCGCATTGCCTGCTTGAATAATCTCAAGCAGATGGGGCTCGGCACCTTGATGTATGCCGAAGACGATCCCAAGGGGTATCTGGGCGCGACCGTGTTCGACGGCGATGATGATCTGAATTGGGTTCAGCGCAGTTATGTGCCGCCGTTAAAGTCTTTCAATTGCCCGAGCAGTCAGAACTTCATTCGCACCAATACTGGCCGGCACGAGGTCACCGGAGATCCTGGTTACCGCGACCTTTTCAAAACCGCGCCTGGCAAAGCAAAAAATCCCGGGAGCAGTTACGAAGTGTTCGGATTCATGAATTTCAATTTCCCGGGCAGCACCACGACAATCATGGTCAACGGAAAACCGATCACGACGCCCGGCATCAAGAAGACGACGACGACGGTGCAAACCTGGGCGCATAAGTTCAATGCCTTCGGGCTTCAAGGAGTGGTCGCCGGTCCTTCGCGCATCTGGATCATTCTCGATGCGGACGAATTGTTTGCGGGATCGCGCCAGAATTTTCCCGACAAAGTGGACAACCATGGCGAAGCCGGCGGCAATGTGGCTTTTTGCGATGGTCACGCCGAATTTGTTCCGGCAAAAAAATATCTCTTGAGCTTCGAGATGTCGCAGGACGAAAACCGCTCGCAGCCGTAACGTCGGCAACTTACTTACGAGACGAGGTCTCTCCTGGTGAGTCTTTTTTTGGGGAATCCATGATTGCCACACCGCCGCTGGCTTTGGTAAGAATTCTCGCCGGATGCCGTGGCGACATCCGTTTGCAGCTCGATCCGATGAACTCAAATTTCACAACGAATCAGCAATTTATGAAACCTCTTGTGTCTTCTCTAGCCGTTGCCGCCCTTTTCACTGGCTTGGCTTCCATCCATTCCTTCGGCCAGGCCGTGCTTTTCAGCGATGATTTTGAAACCGACACGAGCGCGGATTGGGCGGTTTTCAGCGGGTCCACCAGTGGCACGCCCGATTTCACCGCGCAATTCGCGTTTGATTATTCGCAACAGCAATTTGTCAGCAACGGAGAAACCAAGACCATCCCACCCGCTCCAAACTCGGGCACTGGACCGGCCACGCGCGGCGTCAAAGTCACCGTCAACAAGAATGACGACATCGCTGAAATGGCCGCGATGAATCTTTACCTGAAGAACAAAAACTTCTCCGGAAATTACACGCTGAAGTTCGACATGTGGATCAATTACAACGGCCCCGCTTTCGGCGGCACCGGTTCCACTGAGTTCGGCATTTTCGGCATCAATTTCATTGGCGACAAAGTCAACTGGTCCGGCAGTACCGATAGCGACGGCGCATGGTTTGCCGTGACTGGCGAGGGGGGCGCTTCTCGCGATTATCGCGTTTACGAAGGCGCGTTCGGTTTCGCTCCCACCGAATTGCAAGGGGTCGATGCCGGATTTCTCGATCGCGATGCGGATGGGCTGACCGAATTCAACGTGACCGGCGCGCAAGCTTCCACTTATCCGCTCAAATCAATGTTTCCCGCGCCGGAATATGAAACCGGTGGTGTCCCCGGCAAACATTGGGTCGAGGTCGAAGTCCGGCAACGCGACGGATTCGTCACCTGGCTGATCAATGGTTATGTCATCGCCAGCCGCACGTTTCCCTGGACGGAAGGCACGATCATGCTTGGGACAATGGATCCCTTTGATTCACTCGCCTCTCCCAAAGAGGATAACTACGTGATTTTTGACAACGTGCGCGTCATCGACCTGGGCTCCTCTACTCCTTTGCCTGAAGTGGGAATTGAAGCCGGAGATGCCGAAGCCGCGGAACCGGAACTGGGAACGAACACGGCCAACTTCCGCATCTTCCGCACCGGCGATATGAGTGCGGCGTTGACGGTGAACTATCGCGTGGCGGGCACGGCCACTGCCGGAACGGACTACACCACTCTCACCGGCACAGCCACCATCCCGGCGGGCGCGCCTGAAACAGACGTGGTTGTGACGCCGCTCAATGATGAGAAAGGCGAACCGACCGAAACCGTGTGGGTCACCCTGGCTGGCAGCAACAATTTCGACATCGGCACCGGCGTGCTTTCGAAAGTGGACATTCTGGATGACGGCGATGTGACGTCGGTGAGCATCACCGCCAGCGATGCAAATATGTATGAACGGATTCCTGAAGATCAGGCCACGTTTACCGTGACGCGTCTGGGAGATCTTTCGACGGATCTGACCGTGAATTTGACTTTTGGTGGAACGGCGACCAGCGGGGTGGATTATGAAGGCGCTTCCGCCACGGTGACAATTCTGGCCACCGAAGCATCGGCTCAATTCAGTCTGACGCCCAAAGATGACAACGCTCTCGAATCGGATGAGACCATCGACGTTTCGGTGGCTGCGGGCGATGGGTATGTGCCCGGAACGCCTTCCAGCGCCAGCGCCACGATCAAGGAGAATGATCTCCCTGATGCGACCGTGCTTTTCTCCGACACTTTCGACACGGACACTTCGCCCAATTGGAATATTAAATTCGCGGCCGGAAACAACATTCCAGATTATCGCGCGCAGTTTGCCTACGATTATTCGCAAGATGGAATTCCGCCGGCGCCAAATTCTCAAGGCGGCACCACGACAGGCTTGAAAGTCACCGTGAACAAAGATGACGGCACTGCCGGAGGGGCAGCCGGCGTCAACCTTTATCCGGCCGGCCTCAACCTGAGTGGAAATTACGCCGTGCGTTTCGACATGTTCTTCAGTGTTGGAACGGATGTCGGCGGCACAACCGAACACGCCATCTTCGGCATCAATCATTCCGGAACACTCACCAATCGGCATAACCAAGCCGGCAGCGACGGCCTCTGGTTCGCTGTCGATGGCGACGGCAGCAACAATCGCGCATACGCCAGTTATGTGGCCACAAGCCCCACGACCACGCCGACGGTCACCATCAAGACCGCGCCCGAATTCGCCGCCTTCTTCACGCGCCCGCCTTATTTCTCTCCCGACACCGCCGGAGCGCCCAGCAGCAATCCGCTGTCGGATAACAAAATCTGGGTCGATGTCGAACTCAGCCAGGTTGGAAATGTTGTCACCTGGAAAATCAATCGCGTGACGATCTTCGAACGCGAAAACACCTTTGGTTTCACTTCCGGCAATTTCATGCTCGGCTACAATGACCAATTCAACTCGATCGGCTCGCAAAACAATTACGTGATTTACGACAATGTGCGCGTGGTCCGCTTGGCTGGCGGCGAACCGCCCGTCATCAACATTTCGAGAATCGAATCCTTGCCCGGCAATCAAGCGCGCATCACCTTCACCGCCACGAACGGCAGCGCCACTCAGTTCAAACTCGAAAGCGCCAGCGCCGTCACCGGCCCGTACTCCGACGACCCCGCGGCCGTGCAATCGACGGGTGCAGGCCAGTTCCAGGCCACCGCCACCGTGACCGGCAACACGCGGTTCTTCCGCATCAAATTCTAAGCAGTCCGTTGGCTCAGCGCTTCGACGTGATCGAAGCGCTGAGCTCGTTTAAACTGGATTGTCGTTCCGTTTCCCCGGTATTCCGCACCCCATTCACCTTGTTCAGAGCAAGGATCCGAAATGATGGATTGTTTGAGTCGTCGCCGCCTGGTTGCCCTCGCGTTTGTGCTTTTGGTCGCGCTGCTGCCCGCTGGCTGCGTCGGCCCGCTCAGTTCGAAATCCCCGGCCACATTCCGCATCATGACCTGGAATATTCATCATGCGGAAGGGACCGATCGACGGCTGGATGTAGAGCGGGTCGCCCGACTGATTCTCGAACAAAAACCGGACATCGTCTGCCTGCAGGAAGTCGATCGCGGCGTGCAGCGGACGCAACGCCGTGATTTGCCCGCCGAGCTGGCCGCGCTCACCGGCATGTCCTGCGTGTTCAGCAACAATTTCAGTTATCAAGGCGGCGAATACGGCAACGCGGTCCTCACCCGCTTCCGGATTCGAGAGCATCGCAACTTGCATTACACCATGCTGCAAAAAGCCGAACAGCGCGGCTTGCTCTCAGTCATTGTCGAACCCAAACGCGGCCAGAAATTGCTGGTCATGAACACGCACCTGGGTTTCCGGCGTGAAGACGCAGAACGCCTGTTGAGCA
The DNA here is from genome assembly GCA_040754135.1 of Verrucomicrobiota bacterium. Classification (GTDB taxonomy): domain Bacteria; phylum Verrucomicrobiota; class Verrucomicrobiia; order Limisphaerales; family SIBE01; genus JBFMDG01. Next base: position 2,459 of record JBFMDG010000361.1, on the reverse strand, counting down.
TCGATCAACTGGAACGCGAATGGAAAAAGCACCCTGCCCTTCCCACATTGGTCTGCGGCGACTTCAATGATGTGCCCGGCAGCCGCACTTACCAGGGAATGACGCGATGGTTTGAAGATACGTGGATCCCTGCCGGCGCCGGCGATGGTTTCACGATTCCGGTCGAGTCGCCGCGAAAACGCATCGATTACATTTTCTTCACGGCGGGGCGCGGGTTGAAACCGATGAAAGCTTGGGTTCCCCAAACGCTCGCGTCGGATCACCTGCCAGTGGTTGCGGAGTTTGCGTGGGATAAGTAGGTGGGACCAGAACGCGTGGACTTCAGAAGCTCCGGACTGCGGCTTTAAAAGCCGCGATGAAGTTTAGACACTCTGCGATCGCACCTTTGCCCAAGAATTCGTTCCCAAACTTCGTCGATCGAAAATCTTTTCGACAAAGTTTTCGACAAGGTTTTCGACGAAGGGAAGGACAGGCGTCTCGTCTTTCGGCTGCTGGACTTAGTCCCAATGCGGGTCAAGGACCCACGTTCAAGGAGCTCATGACCGGCTTCAAATCCCAATAATGGGAAAAAGGGCTAAAACGGGGTGCTATTCCAGGAAACACCGGATTTTCAATGGCTTACGAGGATTTGAGACCTCCAGACCCGTCAAAAAGCGTGTCTTTTGACCGCTTTTGAGAGCCAGGAACCATTTTCCTGGCGCGCTGGACGGTTTCCCGGGCGCCCTGGACGGTTTCCCGGGCGCCCTGGACGGTTTCCCGGGCGCCCTGGACGACATCACGGGCACGCTGGATGAGTCCCCGGGCACGCTGGATGAGTCCCCGGGCACGCTGGATGAGTCCCCGGGCACGCTGGATAAGTCCCCGGGCGCGCTGGACGACTCGACGGGCACGCTGCACGACATCCCGGGTACGCTGCATGACTTCGCGGGCACGCTGGATGAGTCCCCGGGCGCGCTGGACGACTCCACTGGCGCGCTGGACGACTTCATAGGCACGCTGGACGACTTCCCGGGCGCCGTGGACGGCTTCACTGGCGCCTTGAACGAGTTTATTGGCGGCCCGAATGACTCCATGAATGCTTCTCCAGTTGAAGAAAGTTGCCGACAAAGATTGCGACAAAGATTGCGACGAAGGCTCGGAAAAGAAGTCGCAATGGAGGGAGTCCGAATGCTGCGGTGGTAAACCAGTTTTTACCTGCCACACACTCCTCGTCATCTGCACTCGACATAATTTTCTTTCCAATCAACCCGGCAGCTTCTAGAAGCACTGGCAATCACCATGAACACCGTCACGCCAGCCGAACTCCGCCCACCCTCGGCCGCCAGCACAGCCGCACCCGCTGTCGCTGCCACCGCACGCCTCACGTCGCTCGATGCCTACCGCGGATTCGTCATGCTGCTGATGGCTTCGGAAGGATTGCGCATCGGACAAGTCGCCGAGCATTTCAAGGGAAGCAAAGTTTGGGAATTTCTCGCTTACCAAACGGAGCATGTCGCTTGGGTGGGTTGTTCGCTCTGGGATCTGATCCAGCCGTCGTTCATGTTCATGGTCGGTGTGGCGCTCCCTTTTTCGATCGCCAGCCGCCGCGCCAAAGGCCAGTCCTTTCAGCAAATGCTCGGGCATGCGCTCTGGCGATCGCTGGCCTTGATCGGACTCGGCATTTTTCTGCGCTCGGTCGGACGGCCTCAGACCTATTTCACTTTTGAAGATGTGCTCACGCAAATCGGGCTCGGTTACACCTTCCTCTTTTTGCTCGGCTGGACAAAACCAAAGATTCAATGGCTGGCCGCGATCCTCATTCTCGCAGGCTATTGGCTGGCATTTGCCCTCTACCCTCTGCCGTCCGGTCCCGACGCTTACAAAGCGGTGGGCGTTTCGCCGGACTGGCCGCATTTGCAAGAAGGGTTCGCGCGGCATTGGGACAAAAACACCAATCTCGCAGCGGCGGCCGAGCAATGGTTTCTCAATTTGTTCCCGCGTGAAAAGCCATTCGTGTTCAATGGCGGCGGTTATCTCACGCTCAGTTTTGTGCCGTCACTCGCCACCATGATCTTCGGATTGCTCGCGGGCGGATGGTTAAAAAGCGGGAAGTTGCCAACCGAAAAAATCAAAGGGTTGCTCGTAGCCGGCGCGGCCGGTCTGGCTCTTGGGTGGCTGCTCGGCGCGCTCGGCATTTGTCCCGTGGTGAAACGGATCTGGACTCCTTCCTGGGCCATCTTTGCCGGCGGTTGGACATGCTTGATGCTCGCCGCATTCTTTGCGGTCATCGATTGGAAAGGCTGGAGCCGCTGGTCCTTCCCGCTCGTGGTTGTGGGAATGAATTCCATCGCCATGTACTGCATGGCGCACTTGATCGACCGCTTCATCGCCGACAGCCTTAAGATTCACGCGGGGCGCGATGTGTTTAAAATCGTGGGCGACGTTTATGCGCCGATGGTGCAATCGGCGGTCGTCCTCGC
>JBFMDG010000360.1:0-7626 GCA_040754135.1 Verrucomicrobiota bacterium | reverse complement strand
CGTGGACTTCAACCCGAAACGATCCAGGCTGGCGGGGCTGATTCCGGTGGGCTGGTTTCCCGGAGCGCTCACTTACGACAGCAAGCGCGCCCAGATTTGCGTCGCGAATATTAAAGGAATCGGCGACGTGAAGCGGAACGATCCGGAGACGGGCCGGTCCGGTTTCAATTCCCATCAGTATTTCGGTTCCATTTCGCTCGCGCCGATTCCGGGCAAAAAGGAACTGGCGCGGTTATCGGCGATGGTCTGGCGCAATTTTCGGCGCGAACAAATTGCGCTCACCAAACTGCCGCCGCGGCCCAACCAGCCGGCGCGACCGGTCCCGGAAAGAATTGGCGAACCGAGCGTGTTCAAGCATGTCGTGTATGTGATTAAAGAAAACCGCACTTACGATCAGGTTTTAGGCGATGAACCGCGCGGCAATGGCGATCCGTCGCTCTGCATTTTTGGCGAACGTGTCACTCCGAACCAACACAAGCTCGTGCGTGAATTTGTGTTGCTCGATAACACTTACTGCGCGGGAATTCTGAGCGCCGATGGCCATCAATGGTCCACGACCGCTTTCGGGACTGATTACCTGGAGAAGTCATTCGCCGGATGGCCGCGCAGTTATCCTGACGGAATGGGCGAGGATGAAGCGGACGCGCTTGCTTACGCGCCGACCGGTTTCATTTGGGATAACGTGCTGAAACACGGGAAGACCCTGCGGAATTACGGAGAGTTTGCCGCGCCGATTGTGAAGTGGCGCGATCCGGCACGGAAAGGTTCGCCGGATTTCATGGCGTGTTATCGCACCTGGAAGGGCATCTCGAACGAAGTGATTTTTGCCAGCTACCCGATGATTGAATCGATTCGCCCCTATCAACCGACGAATTACGTTGGCTGGGAAATGGATGTGCCGGATCAATATCGCGCCGATTATTTCATTCAGGAGTTGCGCGCGTTTGAAGAACGCGGTGCCTTTCCGAATTTTGTGGTCATTTGCCTGCCGAACGATCACACGAGCGGAACGCGGAAGGGCGCGCCGACTCCGGCGGCCTGTGTCGCGGATAACGATCTGGCTTTCGGACGGATTGTCGAAGCGATCAGCCACAGCCAGTTTTGGAAGGAAACGGTGATATTCGCGATCGAGGACGATCCGCAAGCGGGCTGGGACCACGTGAGTGGCTACCGCACCACGGCCTATGTGGTGAGCCCTTACACCAAACGCGGCGAGGTCGTGAAGACGCAGTACAACACGACCAGCATCCTGCGCACGATCGAACAAATTCTTGGTTTGCCGCCGATGAACCAGTTCGATGCCACGGCCACACCGATGTTTGATTGTTTTACGGAGACTCCCGATTTCACGCCGTTCAAAGCGGTTGCTAATAACATTGCGCTCGATGAAATGAATCCGGAGCCGAAGAGAATTGCCGATCCGTTGTTGCGGCGCAATGCGCAGGTCTCGGCACGATTAAACTTTCGCAAAGTGGACGCGTGTCCGGAAGATGTTTTGAACCGGATTCTTTGGCACGCAATGAAAGGCAGCGCGGCGCCCTATCCGGCCTGGGCTCTTAGTTCCAGTGCGGTCGAGGACGATGATGATTAGACCTCGATCTGGATCTATAACTCAGGATTGCGCGCCCGCTGGCGCAGCGATTCCATGAATGATTTCCCCCGCTTTCGCAAACGGGATTCAAGTCGAGCGGTGCAATCACAGTCGCAACAGGCCCATGGCTCAGTGCCATTCAGATCGCGGCAATTGCGCCGGGCGTGGGCATCCTGAATTTTGAGCAGGTCGAAGTACTCCTCCCAATAGGGCCGTTCCTCATCGAGGGGCGTCTCACAAAAACAGGTCTCCACCCAATGCGCAACCTGGTCTGCGCCGACGCGCGCCTGTTGCATGTTGTGAAGATATTCATCGCCTGCGACTGAGCCCTGGCCAAGGGTTCCTTTTTCGATGGCCTGGAGCAGCGCCTTGGCTTTGCCTTGTTTCAACCGCGCTTTAACGAGATATCGCACAAGGCATCTTACCCGATTTCAGTGCCGATGCCATGGCCATCGATTCTGCCGGCCAGGGGAGGGATGCGAAGCCAAGGTGAGCTCTCGGTTTCGCTTTGGCGAGCTTTCAGGGTGTGGCGAGTCTTGGAAGGGCGCGCACCCGAATAAAACCATTAGGTTGCGCCGCCAGAGTTCGCGTGAGATTGAATCCAGTTTCCAGTGTGCCGCTACCGTCGTAGCGCAGGCGGTGCGGTGTGATTTCGGCGAGATCTGAACTGCTCGAGGACCAATTCTTCAGGTCGGAGGACGTTTCGACGATGAAGTTCAACATCGAACCTGCCCGGCGTTGGAATTGCATCGCGAAGGTCTTCTCGCTCCCGGAGGTCATGAATTGAAGGGCGGGATGGAACACCGATTTGGCATCGTTCGGTTTCGTTCCGAAAGCGAACTCGGTAAAATTCGACTGTCCATCGCCATCGGAGTCCTCTTGGGCGGCTGCGGCCAGATTCCCGAAATGGATTTGCTCCCAATCATCGGGCAATTCATCGCGATCACTATCCTGTTTTGTGGCGGCCTGCAAAAACAGCTGCTTCAAAGTTTGGCGATTCTCCGGAAAATCGAGGCTGAACTCGAAGAGATTGAACACGGCCAGAAGGCGGTTTTGTGAATCGACGATGCGCACATCGCGCCAGGCTGCCAGCCAGCGTTGCCAGACGTTTTGTTCGAGGGTGTCCTGCAGCCAAGGGAGGCGGCTGGTGGCAGTGACGAGATTGTTGAATGGGGCATCGGCGCTGTAATTGATGCCGAGGATTTCGATATTGAGATCCGACCGTTCGGCCTTGAGTTCTTCGAGGAGCGTTTGCAGGTGCCCAAACTGGGCACGGCATCCGCCTCAATGCGCCTGGCCGAAATAGAACCCAGCCACTTGCAGCAGATAATTGCGAGGTGACACCGCTCCGCCTTTGCGATCCGATTGGGTGTTCACATCCATCAAGGTGAAGTCTGGAACCAGTTCGGCGGTGTGTGCAGCCAGGGGAAAGAGCAACAAAAACATCGGCCAAAAGCGCATGGGATCAAAGAGTGCCAGCGGCTGGCCGAGGTGTCAAAGCTCCTGTTTCCAAGGCGTAGAGTTGCGTCATGGTTGCGATGTAAACCACGTCATTGGCCACCGTCACGGTTGCGCTGATTGGCGCCGGAAATTTTGTTTTGCTCAGAACCTGTTTTTCCCGGCTGGCCGCCAAAACCCAAAACTCGCCGCTGCGCGTCCCAAGGTAAACCTTCCCATCACAAACCAGGGGAGAGGCCCAGACTTCGCCCTGAATTTCATGAGTCCAAATGCGCCGCCCCGTTTCGGCATCGACGCAATGCATCTGCCGCCCGCAATCGGCGATGAAGACCAATCCATTGTGTATGGCTGGAGTCGAGAGCACATGTTTCTCGAGTGGATAAGACCAAATCAATCCTTTCACCGTCACATCCCCGGAAAGGGTGGCATCGATGCATTTGAGCCAGGCTTCATTCTTGCCCCAAAAAAGATCGCCGCCGCCCGCCGCAAAAATGCGTTCGCGAAAAAAGACCGGCATGCCGTAAATGTTGCTCGGGCTCTCGCGCCGATTGCTGTTGAATCGATGCACGTTTTCTTTGGGCGCCGTGGGATCGAAATCGAATTGCCAAACTTTTTGCAATGTGGCCGGGCCGCTGGTTCCGGCGAAGGCATCTGAATTTCCGGCCGCAGAAGCAGTGCTCGCGAGCGGTTCGAAGCCGTAAACCACTCCGTTGCCCCCGGCGAAGAAAACCAGATCGCGCCCATTCACCTGCCCCATTGAGGGAGCGGACCAGGTGCAGTGGAAAATATTGGGCGCAATCTTTTCCTGGTCTCGCGCCAGATATTTGCCGGTCTTTTTGTCGAGCACAACGAGGCTCGGGGCATCGGGAGTGCGGATTTTTTTGTGGGTGTTGTCCACGCCGGTGCCCGAATTCAAATACAAATGGTCACCGCGAATCAGGATCGAGCTGTGCGCCGCGTCATGAGACCAGATGCCCGCTTCGCGCGTGAGATCGAAAAGCCAAAGCACATCGGCGTCCAGCGGCCCCGGCTCGAGTTTTTGGAGCGGCGCATTCGTGCCTCGCAGGGTCATGTGCCTCCCTTCATCGAGAAAGGGACCTCCATTGCCATTCGCCATGCCATGAGCATCGAGGCAGGCCACTTCGCCGCGATTATTCACGACGTAAACGCGATCTCCCTCGACCGTGACCGGGGATGAAATGCCGCTTTTCGGCCAATCGTGATAGGGATCTTCCTCGCGTTTTGGAACAACCCATTGCCAGAGAAACCGACCTGTTTCTTCATCGAAGCACATCAGCACACCGCGATCGCCTTGATGCTTCGGATCACGCGGCTCTCCATTATTCGTGCCGATGTAAATGCGGCCGCCGGAGACGATCGGCGTCGAGTGGGTTTCCGTGCCGAGCTGGGCGATCCATTTGATGTTGCGCCCGGTTTCAAGATCGAAGCTGTCGGGCAACGGCTTGGCTGATCGCGCCACCATATTCCGATTCCAGGCTTCGCCCCACTGCAGTTGATCCGATTTTTTAGGACGGATTTCGGCTGCCAAAAGGCTGGACGCAATGATCGCTCCGAAATGGAGCCGATGCCGGAGAACCCAAAACGGTGTGCAAATGAAAGCGCAAAGCATTCTTCTCATCCGATGCAAAGGTTTGAACTGAAAAATCCAATCACGGTTGATTGCTGGAGAACAAGACTTCTTTCGAGAGAGATTTAATCATTCGAGAAAGATTTAATTATTGCAGTAAAAAGCCCGCTCGGTGTTCGAGCGGGCTTGCTCAGTTCCAAATCGATGCGCCTGGAATTACTTCTTCTCTTCGGCTGGCGCGGGCTCCTCGGCTTTTGCCTCGGCGGGTTTGGCTTCTGCTTCCGGTTTGGTTTCGGTGGCGGGCGCTTCCTTTTTCTCAGGAGCAGCGGCCGGCGCGGTGAAGTCCACCCATTCGAGAATGGCTAATTCGGCGGCGTCGCCGTTGCGACGATGCAACTTGAGGATGCGTGTGTAACCACCCGGGCGATCTTTGAACGCGGGAGCAATTTCGTCGAAGAGAATCCGGACGATATCGTTTTTGCTCGTCTCGGCGCGCTCTTCCTTTGGGATGACGCGTTGCGAATGATGGCGCAGGCGGGCGGCGGCGAGGCGTTTGGCGTGAATGGTTCCGGTTTTGCCGAGAGTGACCATTTTTTCTGCCACGGAACGAGCCGCCTTGGCTTTGGCGAGCGTGGTGGTGACGCGTTTGTGACGGATCAGGCTGCAAACCAGGTTGGCGAGCATGGCGTTGCGATGCTCGCTGGTGCGCCCCAGTTTGGCGGTTCGTTTCAGGTGTCGCATGACTACTCCGATTAAATTTTCGCTTCCTCTTTCGGCGCCTCGAGCAGTGTCGGATCGATATTCATTCCGAGGCTCAGGCCGAGGCCGGCAAGTTTTTCTTTGATTTCGTTGAGCGATTTCTTCCCGAAGTTGCGGTATTTGAGCATTTCCGCTTCGGTCTTCATCGCCAACTGGCCCACCGTGGTGATGTTGGCGTTGTTCAAACAGTTGGCCGCGCGCACGCTCAACTCGATTTCGTTGACGCTCATGTTGAGCAGTTTCTTGAGCTTGGCGCGTTCGTCATCCTGCTTGTCCTCCACTTCCTCAAATTCCACCGCGTTCTTGTCGTATCCAACAAACACGTCGAGATGATGCTGCAGAATGGCCGAAGCCTGCGTCAGCGCGTCGTCCGGCGAGAGGCGTCCATCCGTCCAAATCTCCACGATCAAACGATCGTAATCGGTGCGCTGCCCGACACGCGCGCTTTCCACCGCGTATCGCACACGCGTCACCGGAGAAAAGAGCGAGTCGATGGCAATAACGCCGATGGCCTGTTCAGGCTTTTTGTTTTCGTCACCCGGGCAGAAGCCGCGCCCGATCTTGACTTCGAGTTCCATCTCGAATTTTTTCTTTTTGTCGAGCGTGCAGATGACCTGCTTTGGGTTCACCAGTTCGACATTTTGATTGACCTTGATGTCGCCGGCGACTACGAGCCCGTCTTTATGCACGCTCAGCAAAAGGGTTTGCGGTTCGCGGCTGTGGGCTTTGAACAGCACCTTCTTCAAATTCAAAATAATGTCGGTCACATCCTCGACGACACCGTCGATGGTGGTGAACTCGTGCATGGCGCCATCGACTTTGATGGAGGTGATGGCGGCGCCTTCCAGGGAGGAGAGGAGCACGCGGCGGAGCGAGTTGCCGATGGTATGGCCGTAACCCGTTTCAAAGGGTTCGGCGATGAATTTGGCGTAGGTATCGGTGGCGGTCGTGTCTTCTTTGACCAACCGTTTTGGCATTTCGAAACGTCCTAGACGTACTGGCATAGGTTCCTTTCAGCAATTTTAATCTGACCCGGGCGACTTATTCCCGTCATCGCTGCGGGTCCATATACTTGCTTTGGCTCTTGGTGGAGCCGGTTTGGATTATCGGGAATAAAACTCGACAACCGCCTGTTCGTTCGCGACCGGCTGAATATCATCGCGGGACGGAATGCGCAGGACGGATCCCTTAAAAGCGTCTTTGTTCAGCAACAGCCAATCGGGCACCGCGCGGCTGGTGGACGATTCGAGGTTGCGGGTGGCCATCTGGCGCGAGACGTTCGAGTCCTTGACTTCGATGACGTCGTTCACTTTCAGGGCGTAGGAAGGCACGTTGACCTTGCGGCCGTTCACCTTGATATGTCCGTGCGTGATCATCTGGCGCGCGCCGGCGCGGGTATTGGCAAAGCCGAGATGGAAAACCACGTTGTCGAGGCGTGTCTCGAGAATTTGCAGCATGGTTTCACCGGTAACGCCACGGCGTTTGAGAGCGCGTTGATAAACGCCGCGGAATTGGCGTTCCATCAGGCCATAATAATACCGCAGCTTCTGCTTCTCGATCAGGCCGAGCGCGTAATCGGTGTTTTTGCGGCGGGCCTTGGGGCCATGCATGCCGGGGCCATAATTCTTGCGTTCGAGGTATTTCGACGGGCCGAAAATCGGGGTGCCGAATCGGCGGCTGATGCGAACGCGGGGACCAGTATAACGAGCCATAAATTAATTCAATGAGTGCGGTTGCAATGGACGCTAGACGCGGCGTTTCTTGCGCGGACGGCAGCCGTTGTGCGGCACCGGCGTGCAATCTTTGATGCTGGTGATTTCGAGTCCGATCGCCTGCAGCGCGCGAATGGCGGATTCGCGTCCGGAGCCGGGGCCTTTGACGCGAATCTCGACTTCGCGCATGCCATGCGACATGGCTTGACGGGCCGCATCCTGCGCGACCTGTTGGGCCGCGAACGCGGTGCTCTTGCGCGAGCCTTTGAAGCCGACGCGGCCGGCGCTGGACCAGCCGAGGACATTGCCATGCATATCGGTGATGCAAACCAGCGTGTTATTGAAAGTGGCCAGAATGTTGGCAATGCCAGTGGTGATATTCTTGGCCCCTTTGGCCTTGATGATTTTTTTCGGAGCCGCGTCTTCCCCGAGCAGCTCGGCGGCGGTGGGAGCCACCACAGCGGGCGCAGCACCTTCTGCAGGCGCAGCGGCTTTAGGGGCTTCGGCGCCTTCCGCGG
>JBFMDG010000359.1:0-7632 GCA_040754135.1 Verrucomicrobiota bacterium | reverse complement strand
GGTGGGTTACCTCTGGATGGAATTTCCGTTTCATCGCGCGCCGCAAGCAGGCAGCGCATTGGGAGCATCCCTGCGGATTGCTTTTCTTACTTTGGTGGGCGGTTTTCTGGCGGTGGCGATCTGGCCCGGGTTTCGCGTCGGTTTATTGCACATGACGTTGGTGGGAGGTTTCGCGGTGATCACATTGATTGTGGCCACGCGAGTGGTCCTGGGGCACAGCGGCAATCTCGACCGCTTGAAGGGGCGCAACCGATGGTTGCTCATCGTCGTGGGGGTCATGTTGCTGGCGATGGCGACACGCATAAGCGGCGATATTTGGCCTAAAGTGCTCGCTTCACATTACGTTTACGGCGCCATTCTCTGGATTGCCGCGGTGCTGATTTGGGCGGTGCGAATCCTGCCAAAAGTTTTGGAACGCGATATCGAGTAGGCCGCCAGCTTCGCCAACGAACAGGATAGAAAAGTGCCATTGCAAGTTCGACTGACCTGCCTTGCATGCCGTTGATTTCCGCAACTTGACCGCGATGATTCAGGCGCAGAGAATCGCGGACATGTTTTGGAAAATGCGACCGGGTTTTTCCTGGGTTTCGTTGCTGATGGCGGCGGCGTTCATGGCCCTGGAAATGACTGGCCGCGCCATGGATGCCATGGTGCTGGTGCGCGCCGATCAAGTTTCGTCCGAACTGGTGGAACGTTGGAAAGCCGAGCGATACTCCGCCGTGGCCCTGATCCTCGAGGAAGAAGAGAAACCGCGATGCCAGGCAGCGGCTCGCATGGTGCACAAAGCCGGCCTTGCGGTTTATTTTTGGATTGAAGTGGGGCGCAATCCGAGGCTCGCCGCCGCGCATCCCGAATGGATGGCCTCGCTGGGAATGCACAACGATTGGATCAAGCGATTTCCAAACGCGCGCTTGCCCAAGGAGAATGTGGAAGTTGCCAAAGCCTTTCCCTGGGTTCCCATACATTATCGCGCCGCCTTTGACGCACACCTCGCGCGCGTCGCCGAGTTGCTCGCTGAGATGGGCGCGTTCCGCGGAGTTCTCCTCAACGATTTGCAGTCCGGGCCTTCGTCTTGCGGCTGCGGCAATCTCTTGTGCCGATGGGCGACCGATTATCAAGTGCCCGCGACGGGCGAAGCATTGAATCCGGAAAAAGCGGCCGCCGATTTCGTGAGCGCGATTGCAAAACGATGGCCGGAGAAGGAAATCATTCCGGTGTGGACGACAGAATGTGAGGAGGCGGATTTGCCGGCAGCGAAAGCGCCAGGTGGCCGCAGCACCGGATTGTGCGGCACGGTCAGTTGCGCGGTGGGCCGCTGTCCGAAAGAATTTTCAACACAGTGGCAAGCCATCGCCACCGCCACGGATGGCCCGATCGGTTTGTTGGGGTTGGAAAGCGAATTGGAGCGCGCGGAAGGTGGCGCGGAATCGATGCTCGAATACGCTTTGCGCGTTCCCGCGAAACACGGCGCGCCCGAGATGCCGGCCCGTCGCATTTGGCTCGTAGTTGACGCCGCGGCGGAAAGTGCGGCGCGCCTCGATGCGGTGCGCAAGGTTGCGATGCAACATGGGATTGCTCGCCTGATTATGGCGCAGACGCGCATTGACCAGTCCTACGAACCGCGTATCATCCGGGTGAAATAACGGGCCAGGGAGATGGCGCCGGTTCAGTTCGCCATCTGGTGCAGCGGGGAATTCGCTGAAACCTATCAAGTCAAAATAACGTCATTCATTCGTATGTTGGAACCTTTGCCTGCTTCGAAATGGAACTTCTCGACTGCTGCCCATCTTTTGAACCGCGCCGGCTTTGGAGGTTCGCCCGAGGAAATTGAAAAACTGGCCGCGCTCGGTCTCGAGGGCGCGGTGGCGAGTCTGGTGGATTATGAACGCATTCCCGATCCGGCGGTGAAACCGGGCTGGGCGCAACCAGATCCGGAACGCGCCACGCGGTTTCAAGCGATGCGCAAAGCCTCGCCCGAGGAACGCCGCGAGTTGCAGCGCATGGAACAGCGGAAGCAACGCGAGCGCATCACCGAACTGCGTCAATGGTGGTTGCACCGCATGGCCACCGGTCCGCGGCCGCTCCAGGAAAAACTCACTCTCTTCTGGCACGGCCATTTTGCCACCAGCACGGAGAAAGTGCGCGACGCCTATCTCATGTGGCGCCAAAACGAAATCTTTCGCCAGCATGCCAGCGGTTCCTGGCTGAAACTCCTGACCGAAGTTTCCAAAGATCCCGCCATGCTCGTCTGGCTCGACCAGGCTCAGAGCCGGAAGGAACATCCGAATGAAAATTTCGCGCGCGAAGTCATGGAACTGTTCGCGCTTGGCGAAGGGCATTACACCGAACAGGACATTCTCGAAGCGGCGCGCGCGTTGACCGGCTGGACCTACGACCGCATGCAGCAGGAGTTCGTTTATCGCGATCGGCTCCATGATCCCGGCGTCAAAACCGTTCTCGGCCGGTCCGGCCGCCTCACGGGCGACGATGTTCTGGCGCAAATCGTTTCCCAACCGCAATCGGCGCGCTTTATCACGGCCAAACTTTGGAGCTTCTTTGCGGCGGAAAATCCTCCTGAACCGCTGAGCAACGCGCTCGCCGGCGCCTTCACTCGATCTGGCATGCAATTCAAGCCGGTGTTGCGGCAAATGTTTCTGAGCCGTGAATTCTACGCGGACAACGTCGTTCGAAACCAGGTGAAGAGCCCGGTGCAATGGCTCGTCAGCGCGGTGCGGATGCTCGAACGCGAACTGCCGCCTGCGGCCATCTCCACAAACATGACACGCGCACTCGGCCAGGATCTATTCGCGCCTCCCAATGTCAAAGGATGGGATGGAGGCCTCACCTGGATCACGACGAACAATTTGCTCAACCGCTACAACCTGGCCGCCGTGCTGGTGCTGGGAGAAAATCCTTTGCGCATGACCTCCAATCGCCCGAACGTCCGCCCGGCCATGAATCGCCGTGATCGCCGCGATGGGCGGCCGAACCCGCAGGTGATTGCGCCAATCGACGTCGCCAAAATCCTCACTCCGCCAGAGCGGCGCGACAAAATGAAATTGGTGGCCGCCCTCGAGAAGCGGCTGCTCCAGGCGCCTTTGAAGGAGAAGCAGGAAAAAGCCTTGTTGGATTATCTCGATTCGCAAGGGCAGCTCGATGATAAGGATATTCTTCACGCCATCCGCCTTGTCATGTCCACGCCGGAATTCCAATTGACCTGAAATCCGAACTGTTATGAATGATCCGATCGCATTAAAAACCCGCCGCGAATTTCTCCGCTCGACGGTTCTGGGCGGCGCTGTTACCTGGACCGTGCCGGTGTTTCTTTCGCGCACGTTTTCCGCGCTTCATGCCGAAGCGGCCAATAAAGCAACCCAACTGGTCACGGGGCGCGATGGTCCAATCCTGGTCGTGCTGCAAATGGCCGGCGGCAACGATGGCTTGAACACGGTCGTCCCGTTCACGAACGATTTTTACTATCGCGCCCGTCCGCGATTGGGTTTGCCGGCAAAATCGATTTTGAAATTGAATGACACTTTTGGATTTCATCCCGGGTTGACAGGATTGAAGTCGCTCTATGACCAGGGACTGCTCTCCATCGCGCACGGCGTGGGGTATCCTAATCCGAATCGTTCCCATTTTCGTTCCACGGAAATCTGGCAAACGGCGAGTGACGCGAAGAAATTCGAAAAGTACGGCTGGATTGGCCGTTACTTCGATAACGCCTGCAAAGGCGCCGATCCGACGGTCGGCGTGAGCATCGGCCGGCAAATGCCACAGGCTTTTGCCAGTTCGAAACCCGTCGGAGTCAGTCTCGATAACCCGGAAAATTATCGTTTTGCGAGCCTCGACACGCCCGAAAATGGCGAAATGGGATCGAGCGAAATGTTCTTCCGCGAACTGAACCAGCCCTCAATGACGGAAGACGAGGCCAATCCCGGAAGCACCATTGGAGAAGTGGGCGGACGCGTGCAGGCGGCAGGTTCACCGCTCGATTACCTCGAACGCACTGCGCTCGACGCGCAAATCAGTTCGGACAAAATCCTCGCCGTCAGCAAGCAGGTCCAGAACAAAGCCAATTATCCCGCGTCGCCTTTGGCCAACTCACTAAAGCTGGTGGCGCGGCTCATCGGCGGCGGGTTGCCAACGCGAATCTTTTATGTCTCACAAGGCGGCTACGACACCCACACGAATCAAACGGCGGCCCACGAACGCCTCCTCAAAGACATGGGCGATTCCGTGAAAGCTTTCATTGATGACATGAAAGCGCAGGGGAATTTCGAGCGCGTCGTCCTGATGACCTTCAGCGAATTTGGCCGGCGCGTGGCGGAGAATGCCAACAACGGAACCGATCACGGAGCGGCGGCGCCATTATTTGTTGTCGGCGCGAAAGTGAATGCGGGATTTGTCGGGCGCGCTCCGAGTCTTGCTCCGGCCGATTTGCAAAACGGAGATTTGAAATTTACCACCGACTTCCGCTCGATTTACGCCGGCGTGCTCGAACAATGGCTGCAGACCGATAGCCTGCCTGTGCTCGGGAGAAAGTTCGAACCCGCGCCGCTGTTTGCCGCGACGGCTCGCGCTCGTCCTGCAATCAAAGCCTCTTGAGCGGGAACAATTCCGTTACACCTGAATGCCCTCGTCCATGCTGGCACGAGGGCATTTCATTTCTGATTGCTGCTTCGGAGAACCGTTTTACCGGTGGCGGATCGGATCGTGCCCGGATTACCCATGGTCAAGTGAGCAAACCGGTCGCTCAACGGCCCAGTAACTTGCGCTTCTGCGCTTCGTACTCGTCTTCGGACAACGCGCCTGAATCACGGGCTTTCTTCAAGTCGGTGAGTTGCTGGCCGACGGTGGGGGTGGCATTGCCCCGGTTGCCAATGATGCAGCCGGAGAAGGTGACACTCGCCACCAATGCCATGATGAGGAGCAAGCGGCGAAGGCTTGCGGGAGTTTGCAATAGCTTTGCGATGTTCATGTGTAAGAGCTCGAGGCCGGGATCCTGATCGCCCATGTTTTGCCTGTCAATCGAGTGCTGGCGTCAGCCGGCCTGATGGCCCGTGCACTCAGACGCAACCGCCTCGCAATATCTTCGAACTGGTTTTCTGCCTTCGATTTGATTTCATCCCTCGAAATGCGCATGACCCGCAAAGCGAAAACCGCCACGGGCATGGCCCTCGCCCTCGGCCTCTGGTTGATCTGGGAACTTTCGCCGATTCGAGCCATTGTCTCCGTCGCGAATCTGAGCGACCCGACCAAGCTCGCCACATTGGCCCCACGCGGCGCCAATCCGCGCTTGAACAAGATTGTCTATTGGCTCGACCAGTCCGAACGCCGTTTTCTTTCCGCAGAGACAGCCGTGAATGCTGCACAGACTCTGAACGTCACACGCGAACCCCGCGCTTCTCTCGTCAAGGAATCGCTGCTCCGGAATTTGAAAATCGCGCGCGAATTGGGTTTGCTCACGAAGGAAAACCGTGAACGCTTGCGACGCGGCCAGGCCGCGGTGGTCACCCGCGGGCCTTATTCAGGTTCGGACGTTGAGATCGACCACATTGTGCCGATCAGCCTCGCCCCGGAAGCCGGAAACGAACTCGCGAATTTGGAAATGTTGCCGGAACCATTGAATCGCAAAAAATCGAATCGCATCGGCGACCGCCAGCGGGCTCATGCGAAACGTCTGCGCGACGCCGGCCTGCTCTCCCAGACTTCATTCGATCGCGTCATGTCTGCAAAACGCTAATCCGCTCGAGAAAACCGCGCTGGGAGATCGCGCGTTGAAAACATCGATTCGGCGCCACAAGCCGATTGACCTCCTGGAATGAACTCCAGATGATCCCCGCAGCAAGGCACATGAAGATTCGCCAGATCAAATGCGCAGGATTGCGCGGCGCCACTCCAGCAGGCGGCTGGAGCAGTGAATTGCGTCCCGAAGATTGCGTCCACACACTGGTCGCAGTGCATACCGACGATGGCCGCGTTGGGTTGGGGAGCGTCTTTAGCAATGATCAACTTGTCCGCGCCGCGCTCGCGGTTCTTGAACCGCTTTATCGCAACGAAAATGCGCTCGAACCGGAACGCGTTTCGGAAAAGCTGCATCAGAACTCATTCTGGCTCGGCCGTGGCGGCTCGATCACACATGCCATCAGCGGCATCGATATCGCCCTTTGGGATTTGCTTGGCCAGGCCAGCGGGCAACCGATAGGACGTTTGCTCGGCGGACGGTACCGTGAGCGCGTGCGCCCTTACGCTTCGGTGCTGATGCAGGATCCGCCAGCACTGGCCGATCATCTGCGCTCGATCAAAGCGCAAGGCTTCCGCGCCTTCAAAATCGGCTGGGGCCCTTTCGGAAAGATCAGTCCGCGAGTCGATGAAACCATGGTGCAGGCGGCGCGCGATGCCGTCGGAGCCGATGCGCTGCTGATGGTGGATGCGGGAGCGAGCGATGCCTTTTGGCCGAATGGATTCAAATGGGCTGTGCGCACCTCGGAGATGCTGGCAGCCTACGACGTTGCCTGGTTTGAGGAACCTCTCGTGCCCGACGCGATGAATGATTACATCGAGCTGCGCCGCCGCGCGACTGTGCCGATCGCTGGAGGCGAGGTGCTGACGCGGCGCCAATCGTTTCAGCCTTGGCTCGAATCGGGCGCATTGGACATCGTTCAACCGGATGTCACCAAAGTGGGCGGCATCAGCGAAGAACGGCGCATCGCCTGGATGGCTCGCGAACACGGCGTCAAATTCGTGCCGCATGGCTGGAACACCGCCGTAGGATTGGCCGCCGATCTGCAATTGGCCTCGGCTGTTCCCGACACTGACCTGGTCGAGTATCTCACCGGGTCGCCTTTCATCGACGCAATCGCGGAAGGGAACTGGGCTTTGGATGCGGAAGGGATGTTGCGCATTCCAGATCGGCCTGGCCTTGGCTTGAACTTGAATCCGGATGCGGTCATGAAATTTACCGGCGATCCCTCGCTCTTATCCCCAACATGAAACGCACTCGCAAACACTCTGCTTCGCCGCGGTCGAATTCTCGCGCGGCACGGGAATATCGCTATGAAAAACTGACCTGGCCTGAGATCAACGACGCCATTGATCTTGGCAAAGTGTGCATCGTCCCTTGTGGCGCCGTCGAACAACACGGCGCGCATTTGCCGCTCGATGTGGATATGGTTTGTCCGACCGGCATTGCGCACGGGGCAGGGCGGTTGATTCCCGATAAAATGCTCGTTTTACCGACGGTTTGTTATGGCTACACGGGTCATGTCATGGATTTTCCCGGCACGATTAATCAGCATTACGAACATTTCATTGCGCACGTGCTCGATATCACCAAGTCCCTCGCTTACCACGGCTTCAAAAAAATCGTGCTTCTGAACGGGCATGGCTCGAACATGCCCAACCTCGATCTCGTGGCTCGCCGGACCAATCTGGAAACGGATGCCGAATGCATTCTCTGCGCCTGGTGGAATCTCCTGACCGTGGACAAAACATTCCTGCCACGCTGGCGTGAGAGCAAGTTCCCCGGCGGCTGCGCCCATGCCTGCGAGCTCGAAACGTCGCTTTATCTCTACCTCGATGGGGACAATGTGCGTCACGATCAGATCCAAAGCGGCGTTATCAGTTTCA
>JBFMDG010000358.1:0-7649 GCA_040754135.1 Verrucomicrobiota bacterium | reverse complement strand
CAGTTATTTTTTGATGAGTTTCGGATCGCTGACTCTCAGCGCCGTGATTTTTCTGAAACTAACGCCGGCGTCACCGTTGTTTCCCTGGGCTACCTTCGGACTCGGATTTATTGCAACGATGTTTTTCGGCTGGCTGCCTTACTTTCTGCCCGATCTTTTTCCCACAGAAGTGCGCGCCACCGGCATGGGGGTCTCTTACAACTTTGGCAGAATCCTCTCCGCCGCAGCGGTGATGTCTTCCACGGGCCTGAGCGCCTGGTTCGGCGGCGACATTGCCAAAATGGGCGCCACAACGAGCCTCGTTTACGCGGCCGGACTGGTGTTGGCCTGGTGGATTCCGCGGGAACAATCGTTGCGGAGTTGAGAACAAATTCCTCCGCCAAGCGAGCCCCTTTGTTTGGGCGTGTGCATGATCCCCTCACTTGCGGAACAAAAAATCTTTCGAATTCAGCAAGGCCCAAAGAACATCTTCGAGTCTCGCGCGGCGATCCGTGGCTTTTTCCAGGTCGGGCAAGAGCTCGGCCAGTTCCGATGGTGACGGTGGCCGTGTCAAAGCCGTCCAAAACATTTCGTCGAGGATTTCCTGGTTGGTTTTGCCGGCAGCGATCAGGCGTGTAAGCCGGTTCTCCTTTGCTTCGAACCATTCGTTCAAGGCCGGCCCGCTGATCATTTGAAAGGCCTGGCCCAAGTTGCACTCGCACGACCTTTCGGTATCGGTGGTGAGCAGGCGCGGCGGTTTGCCGAAAGTTTCCAAAAACAAATCGAGGGCGTTGGCGCGCCGCTTGCCTTTGCTTTCGGGACGCACGCCGGGCAATTGCGCGGCGCGCATGCCAGCCGGGTAGGCGGCAAATCGGAGCGGCACACCGGTCACCTGGCTCTGGCAATCAAGCAACTGCTCCGCGCCCAGGCGCCGCACGAGCGCGTGAGAAAAATTGCGATCGTCCGCGCCGTTGGTGGAATTCGGTTTCGAAGAGAGCTGGTAGGTGCGCGAATGGACGATGGTGCGAATGACATGACGCGTATCAAACCGATGCTGCACAAAATCGCGCGCCAATGCCTCGAGCAGCTCCGGATGTGATGCCGGATTGGTCGCGCGAAAATCATCGGGAGGATCGACCAATCCGCGCCCGAGGAGATGAAACCAGATGCGGTTGACCTGCACGCGCGCGAACCAGGGGTTGTCCGGTGAAGTCAACCAGCGGGCCAGCGCCTCGAAGGAGTCGCTCGAATCGATGCTTTGGGCGGCGCGATCGTGATCCAGCCCGCGGCCTGAAGCGTTCTCACGTTGCGGGGCCAGGAAACGCGGCTGCGCGTCTCGACCGGTGCGCGGGTTTTTCAAGGAAGCTTTGGATTGAAGAAAAACGATTTGCTCGCCCTTCCACTCGTGCTCGTCCGTGGCGATCTCGCGATGGTTTTCAAGCACCTTGTAATTCACCGGCGCGAACAAGCTGGCCCAATCGTAATAATCATCCTGCGTCCAGCGGTCCGAAGGATGATTATGGCACTCCGCACATTGCAGGCGGGTGCCCAAAAAAATCTGCGCAGCCGCTTTCGCACGCCGAGCTGGATCGCGATGCGGACGGTAATAATTTGCAGCGGGATTGCGGTAGGTGCTGCCGCGCGCGGTTACCAATTCTTGCACAAACAGGTCCCATGGCTTGTTCTCCGCCACGCTCTGCCGAATCCAATGATGAAAACTCTGCACCCCCTTCTGGTCGAGCGAATGGCCCTCGACACGGAGCAGATCGGCCCATTTCAACGCCCAAAAGTCGGCAAACTCCGGACGGTCGAACAGCGATTCAACCAGGCGGGCGCGCCGCTGAAATATGTCGCGTTCCGATCGGCTGCGCTTGCGGCTTGCCGAACCGTTACCGCCAGGCCGCTCCGAAGCCGATTCGAAATCCTCCACGAACTGCCGCGCCTCTTCCGCCGTCGGGAGAATGCCGAGCAAATCGAGATAAACACGGCGAATAAACTCCGCATCCGAACAAAGCTCCGATGGATTCATGCGCAACGTGCGGAGTTTGGCGAAGATATGTTCATCGATAAAATTGCTCGCCCGCACGTTTGCCCAGTGAAAGTCGGGACGATTCTCGACAAAGGTCAGGCGAACCGCTTCCTGGCAATGGAGATAACGAGCCAGCACCGTGGTTTCCCCGAAGCTCACGCGGCGCACTATCCCGCCAGGTGTGGCCGTGGCCACTTGATTCGAAAGTTCGAAAACAGTCAACTCCGTGACATCGCGTGAGGTTCCATCTGAGTAAAACGCCGTGACCCGCAATGTCACTTCGGCTTCTGGTTCCATAAGCACTTTTGCTTTCGGCTGAACTTGCAACCGAACCAGGCGCGGCGCCGTATTCAAGTCATTGGGAGCGCCAGCGGCAATCCAGCGCAACAACATCTCATATGCCCGCGACCCTTTCTCGAATCGTAATCCGCCTTCATGCGACAGCGCTGTGGTCGGCTTGAGCAGAATGAGGCTTTGCTCCGGCTGGAAGGAATTGAGGCGCCGCCCGAGCTGATCACGCGTCAAACTCAGGTGATCAAAGTCCGGATCTTCTCCTCGCAGCGAGAGTTTAAAACCGCCTTTGCCATTTTTGTTCCCATGACAGGTGCCGGCACTGCAGCCCGCTTTCGAGAGCAGCGCCATAATGTCGTTTCGAAAGGAAATATTTTCCCCCGCAACCGACGTTGGGAGGGCAATTATCAGGGCCAATGGCAGCGCGAAAAATGCAGCCGCACGCGCTTTCCAATCGAGGCATTGAAAAGCGCCGGTGCTCATGCGCGGAGAGAAATGCGATCTTCGAACCGCACTGAGAGAGTTTCTTGACCCCAAGGAGAGCTCCGCGAAAAGCAAACTTCCGCGCGATGAATCGCAGGCCGTTCCGACGGGCAGAATCGAGGAATTATGAAAGGCGAATTCACGCCAGGCACAGCACCCGAGCGAGGTTGTACCCCGCGCGGACCAGCGTTATTTTTTCTTGAGATCGTTATAGGTGATTTCCAGCCAGCGGCTCATGTTGATGAAACCGCTGCCCCAATCTTTCCATTGCTCCGGCAATCCGGCGGCTTTTACTTGTTCGAGCGTTTTCCCTTCGTCGATCGCTTTGCGAACAATCCCCGTGGTTTCGACAAGCATTTGATGGAACTTCTCGAGGTCGGCGCGCGTCGCGAGCGGTCCGTGTCCCGGAATGATTTTCACGTCCGGCGGAAGCTTTTGCAAAACAGCTTCCACATTTTTCACGTAACCGGCCACGCTCCCGCCACTGCCGAGATCGATGAATGGAAAACGTCCGTTGAAAAACTGATCGCCCATGTGCACAACGCCTGACTTGGTGAAGTGAATGACGCTGTCGCCATCCGTATGGCCCGGAGGCAAATGAATGACCTTGATCTCCTCGCCGTTGAAATGCACGGAGAGGGAATCATCAAACGTCACAACCGGCAGGGCTTCCTTGGGAGTGTCTGATTTGTCCGCAAGCCTTTTCCGCACATTGGTGTGGGCGATGATGTGCGCTTTGCGGCCAAAATGCGGGTTGCCGCCCGTATGGTCCCCATGCCAATGCGTGTTGAGGACAAATTTCAACGCGCCTTTATCGAGCTTGGCCAATGCCGCATCGATTTTGGGGGCCAACGGCAGAAACTGATCGTCCACGATCAAAAGTCCGTCGGGGCCGACCGAGACCCCAATATTCCCGCCCTGCCCTTCGAGCATGTGCACATTGCCGGCAACATGTGTGGCCTTGATTTCCACGCTGGAAAAATCCCGTTGCTGTGCGAGAAGCGTTGCGGAAATGGCCAATAAACAGAGGAATGCAATTGTTTTTTTCATAGCGAATACTCGTCTGATCATTTCATCACCAACCTGTGAACCTGAGGAAATTAAGCAACTCCCGCCCTTTGCGCAGCCAAAAAAATTCTTGTGGCGCGAAGGCGCAATCCCGGCCATTGACGATCCTTCGGCTATTGGGACGCGACGAGTTCCGGCTTCAGAAGTTCGGCCAGGTTGTAGCGCGTGTATCGAGCATGGCTGGCCACATTCCTGGAATCCGCATTGGCGACCCAGAAATCGAGTGTGTCCGGCGCGAACAACACGGAATGAATGTTGGAATTCATGCACACCGGCCGGGTCATGAGATCGCGCGCCGAATCGGCATCGATTTTTCCATGCTGCTCTTTCACCCTCGCCGCCAGGGTTTGATAACGATCCCCGGCCGACATGAGCACGGCATCGGGAATGGCGTGCGGCAATTGCGGATGAACTTCACCCGGCCAGATCGTTTCAAACTTCGTCGGAGTGGCCGCAATGCCAACCGCGCGTTTCGATTTTGCGTCCGAAATCACATAATAATATTCGCAGGTCCTCGGCCCTTTCCGCAGGATGGCAATGGCTTCCTCGATTGTGCCCGCCTTTTCCATCACCTCACGCACGAGCTGCGCCATCGGTTTGCCATCCCAGTTGCCTTCACCGCGTCCGCCCATTTCGCCGATCGAGATCTGTTTCTCATTCATGGCCGTCACTGAACCGATGAATCCGGCGTAGCTGATATTGACCCAGGCATGGCCTTGATCCGGTTGCATCACCATCACCACCGCGTTCTGTTCCAGACCGACGCCTTTGAGGTAATCGAGCACCCGTCCGTGGTACATGCGCCCATCGGCGGTGGCTTTGCCAAAGAGAGAAAAGCCGCTGCAATGAAACAATTCGGGAAAATAGTTGGCCAGTCGGATTTCCTGCGATTCCAGGCCGGCCGCGCTCGCGATCGCATCCATCTCCTGCAAGTAATGTGGATCCATAAAAGGCACGAGCCGCTTTTGCGCCTGTTCGATCTCTTCAAAAAACCAGCGCCCTTTCAGGAAGGAACTGCCCACGCCAACGCCATAAACAATGTGTTCAACCATGTCGCGAATCTGCGGCCGCAATAACACGCCGTGCTGATGCCCCATTTCCTCGGGCGTGCCGCGAAGGAAAAGCACTTTCGTGTCGTCGATCATTTCCAATCGTCCTTTGCCTTCGCGCCCCAGAACTTTGCGTTCACCGGTGGGCGGGCCGAGCGTTGGAATTTTCTGGTTAAGGTTTTTCAGTGCGGCATCGATAAACCGGCTGAGGTGCCCGAGCGCAACCCGTTCGACCTTGTCTTCAGCGCGCGGCGTGAGTTTCCATTTTTCCTCAGGCCAGGGCGCTTCCAATTTTGGATCTTCGAAATCGATCTGCACGTCGGTGCCCTGTCCGTCAAAATAGCTGATCCGCATGGGGAGCTGGTCCGATTCGCGGACGCCAATCTGCAATTGCGCTTTCGGAATTTTAAAGGCCTCGATGGCCTCCGCTAGTGGCGTGCCGAGCAACACGTGGCAGGGAACGCCGCCAATGCGTTCACTGGGTTTGGCCTCGACTTTCAACAAGATCGGCAAAAGCGCGAGCTGATCTTTGGGCAGCGGCAATTTGATCGGCCCAAGTTTTGTTGGATCTTTTTTGTCCGGCTCCGCCAGAAACCGCGGCAAATCCGGCACGCCGACCACGCCGAATTGTTTCTCGGGCACATGCACCCAGAGTTCCTGCCCAATGCGGCCCACGGAGAATTTCTGGCCATCGATGGTGGCGCGAAGGAGCAGGCGATCGGGCGATTGAAAGGAGAGATCGAGCGTGCGGCCGGCCAGATCTTTCGGCAGTCCTTCGGCTTTCGCCAACTTCAGTTTGGCGGAAAAAGTCTGGGCGGCGGCGCCGGGCGGCGGCTCGATGATATTGGCGAGCTTAAGAATGGCCGCGGAAAAAATCTCGGCCGGCGTTTTGGTTTTTGGCGCTTCCGCCGCGCGCAAGAACGCGCCGCACACCAGGAGAAGGCCCACCCGGAAGATCAATCGATTCGTTTTCATTTTCTCGTGGGAGATGATTGTGCGAACGCTAGCACAACTCGAATTCCATCGGCAACGTTTCAGAAGAAGTTTCAAGTGATTCAAAGAAGTTCAAATAAAGTCTGGCGCTGGAGCGTCAACAAGCAGCGGACCGAACAGTCCGATCCGATGTCACGCAAATTCAAACTGCTTTTTGGGCGGCCGGCCACGTCAACACGCGATCAGTCCTGGCGATGGGGACACGACTGGAGCATGGAAGTTCGCCCTCTTTCCTTGACGTGCGCTCGGTCAAAATCTAACAGTAGCAAAGAAAAATTATCCCAAATTCGAAATGAACAATCAGACCGGACCGTCCGCTCCCACTTCCCGAAGAAAATTCCTTAAATCTTCCGGCACCGCGTTTCTCGGCGGCGCGTTCGTCGCTCCTTACCTTGCTTTCCCCGCCAAAAGTTTCGCCGCCAACAGCGACACATTGAAAATCGGCCTGATCGGATGCGGGGGACGCGGCACAGGCGCCGCCAACCAGGCGTTGAACGCGGACAAAAACGTCGTCCTCACCGCCATGGCTGATGTGTTCGAAAACCAGCTTTACGGCAGCCTTAACAACCTCAAAAAGCAAATGCCCGATCGCGTGGACGTCAAGCCGGACCATTGCTTTGTCGGAATCGACGCTTACCAAAAAGTCATCGACAGCGGCGTGGATGTCGTGCTGCTGGCCACCCCTCCGGGATTTCGGCCGAAGCATCTCGAAGCAGCCATTAAAGCGGGCAAACATGTTTTTTGTGAAAAGCCGATGGCCACCGACGCGCCGGGCGTTCGCTCGATCCTGGAAAGTGTCGAGCAAGCCAAAAGGAAGCAACTGGCAATCGTGGCCGGTTTTTGCTGGCGTTACGATTATGCCCGGCGGGAATTCTTTAAACAAATTCACGACGGAGTTCTGGGCGAGGTGCGCGCGATGTATCACACCTATTACACCGGCCCGGTTAAACCGATGCCTCCCGCTAGCGCGCGCAAACCGGGCATGAGCGACGTCGAATGGCAGGTGCGGAATTGGTACAACTTTGTTTGGCTGTCCGGAGACGGTTACACCGAACAAGCCGTCCATAGCGTGGACAAAATGGCTTGGACGATGAAAGACGTGCCGCCCTTGAAAGCCACGGCCGTAGGTGGCCGGCAAACGCCGAACAACGAAGGCAATATTTACGACCACATCGAAGTGAATTACGAATATGCCAATGGCGTGCGCGGATTCGTCGTTCACCGGCAGATCTCGAATTGTTACGGCGAAAATCGGGATTACCTCATGTGCGAGAAAGGCAACGGCAATATCGGCGGACGCCGCGCGCCAGTGGAAATCAATGGCCGCCGCATTTACGACGGTCCGACGCCGGACATGTACCAGGTCGAGCATGACGAGTTGTTCGCCTCGATTCGCGCGGGCAAACCGATCAATGACGGCGTGCGCATGGCCTACAGCACGTTGCTCGCGATCATGGGCCGCATGGCGGCCTACACGGGGCAGGAGATCACCTGGGAACAAGCCATGAATTCGGAAGAACGCATTGTCCCAGATCCCATCAATTGGAATATGCAATTACCCATCGCGCCCATGGCCATCCCAGGGCAAACGAAACTGGCGTGAGGGGATTGTTGGGAAGTTAAATGGTTAAATGGTTAAATGGTTAAATGGGTTGATGGGTTTATGGGTTGAAGGGTTGATGGTCGAAGATTGAGCAGGTGTGCAATTGAAAGATTTTGATTTTGTGAAAACGCCTCTGACTCGCCGGAATTTTCTA
>JBFMDG010000357.1:0-7674 GCA_040754135.1 Verrucomicrobiota bacterium | reverse complement strand
AGGAGGTATCCCGCCTCATTGGGATATTTCGAAGCCAAATTGTAGTAAATGCGTCCCTTCAAAAATTCTCGAAAATCGGCGCTGAGGTTCAAATCGTTCGCTCGAAGGCAGGCTGCAGCGATTTTGTTCTCCTCCAGACCTGCTTGGAACCGTCCACTCTGAAAACCCCACCACCATCCCACGACCAATCCCAAGGCTGCAAAAATCAGCCCCTTTGAAATTTGAAGCAAACGTTTCATAGAATGCAGGCGCAGGCGTTTAAAACAAACGACCCGGTTCGGTTAGCGTCTATCGGATCCACTTCCGGCCGCGAAATTGATTCCTTTACCATTTCGCCCTCGCATCTTTGGCCGTGATGATTCGCACCGTGTGGCTCACGTAGTTGGTCACCGGAAACTTCCTTCGGAACGACACTTTGAAGGAAGTGGAAGCGTTGGCCGGAAGATAAAATGAAAACACCTCCTTCTGTCCCACATCGACCCGTTTACCCTGCGCATCGAAGAAGTCCGCGTGAAAATGAACATCCTTCCAAGGCACCGGACTGGTGTTGGTAATTGTTCCCAGCACGGCCACAGTGGCTTCGGATTTTGAGTCACCAAAAGCCAGCTCACTTCCTGCCACCTGAATCTCGTTCGAGTAGTTCTGGAAATCCTCCCCCTCATCAAAGAGCACGGTGAAAGTGATCCAGAAAACTGAAATCGGGACCGCCACCGCCAAAACGGCAAAGGCCGGATGGAAAATAGCATTCGACACACGGTTCTGAAAATGGTGGCAATGCGGACACTTTCGCGCCGGCATTGGAATCTCCATCGAGCACATCCTGCAAATCTTTTTTGCGAGTTCAGAGCCCATAATGGTACGACTCAAACTGTTGAACGCGGGGCGGAATGATCGCACGGCCTTTTTTGTGCGCGAGTCTCCGTCCGCTTCGCTCCGACGAATACCGTTTATTATTTTTATTGGCTGCCGACTTCATCGCGGTGAGAGGGCAAATGCATGGATGAAAATGGGAGCAACGCCCAGCACTGGCACGAGCACCGAAAGCACGGTGAGAATAATGAGCCGCCGCCTCTCCCGCCACAAAGCTGGATCTTTGCGCAAGATCTCGACGGCTCTCCGGCGATAGAAGAAGAGCGCCTTCGCGGGATGGCGCCAATTGTCGGAAACCTGCGGAATCTCCCGTTGGGCGATCTGTGGAAAGCGCTCTTTAAACGCGCGCAGCAGTCGCGAGCTCTGCCAAGCCATCAAAGCCCAGAGGAGGCCGGTGGTGAAAAAAAGAAAGAGGGGATAGTTCGCGCTCATGCCTGCTAAGCCGCTCCGTTCAGCGCTCAGTGAAATGCGCCCTGCTTTTTGGCCGCCGGCTTTATTAACGAGGCGTGCATGCGCCAAGGATACAAATCTCGCGGCGGATGAAAAGCATGATTCCGGTTGAAGCGTTCGGATGAACGCCACGAAAGCAGCCCACGAAAAGCCCACCGGAAACACCGCAAGCGGGCTGGCTGCGATGGTTTCTTGCAGTGGTTCTTGCGGCAGTTCGGCTCGGCGAAGCGAGGATTGAACTGCGCCGCATTTGATTGTGTTGAGATTCTTGCGCTGGGCTCCACCGGTTTGGAGGGCTGCGCTCTATCGATCGTCCGTGTACCAATACCTGCGCGCCAATTCGGTGCGTGCAGACCGGCGGAAGAGGGCGGGAATACTTCCAGGGATGACCTGAGTGAAATAGTGCCAGTCACCATGGCGATCAAACTTCCTGGTCGAGGCAATGGCTTTGACTTGCCGCAGTCGTTTCAGTTTCTGACCTCGACGAGCACCCAACTTTCGCAGTGCCCAGAGGAACGCCACGTCTTCGCCGAGCTCACGCTCCTCGTCATAACCGCCGATGGTCTTGAAATCCGCTCGGCGACAAAAGACCACGCCTGTATCCATGCCGGTCAAAATCACCATCGGCACAATCAGAAGATAAGTCAGAGCCAGACCTGGCGACCATCGTTCGAGGCGCACGCCCGTCGCGCCCCCAACCACTTTCGGGCTGGCGAACGCCGCATCGATGGCATCAAAAGTTTGCGGATGGATGCGAGAATCTGCATCGACGAAAGACAGGATCTCGCCCTGCGCTGCCTGAGCACCTCCATTGCGCGCCGCCGCAATCACTCGACGCGTCACGTGCACGACTCGGCAGCCTTCCGCCGCCGCCAGGTGCGGCGTGGCGTCCGTCGAATCGTTGTCGGCGACGATCACCTCGATAGCATCGGGCCCGAATTTGTATTGGGACCTCGCCGCTTGAACGGTATGGAGGAGTCGAGGTAGCAAGGCCGCTTCATTGTAGGCCGGAATGATGAGCGAATGCCGGATCGTTGTCATAACCTTGGCCTGAGCCTTCAACGATCGGCCGGTCTCAAATGCCTTGCAAAAAAATCAGCCACCCACTTGTCCACGTCGGATCTTCGGCCAAAGCCGTGTCCGGCGCCTGAAACGACATGGTAAGTCGCGTGAACGCCGGATTTTTTCAACGCCTCGTGCAGCATCTCGCTTTGCCCGATAGGCACCAGATTGTCCTTGTCTCCGTGCAAAATCAGAAAGGGGGGATCATCCGGCGTGATGTAAGTGATCGGATTGGCCATTCGCGCAAGGTCCTTTCGTTCCTGGACCGGTCCGCCCAGCAGATGGGACTCCGGTGAATCAGGCGCATCGTGATCTATCCGGCTGTCCGGCGGCGCTTGACGCGCCATTGAGGTGAGATCGGTTGGCCCAAAAAAGTCCACGACACATTGAACGCGACTCGACACGTTGGTGAGCGCGCCGAATGTGTCGAACTCCTTAACGCCCGCACTGGTGCCGAGCAACGCCACCAGGTGGCCACCCGCCGAACTGCCCCACACGCCGATGCGATCAGCGTCATAACCGAATCTTTGCGCGTGACTGCGGAGCCAACGGATGGAAGCTTTGCAATCGAGGATTTGCGCAGGGAAAATGGCGTGTTGACTGAGCCGATAATTGACGCTGGCCACGGCATATCCCTGGCGAAGGAAAGGGAGCGCCGGTGAATTCTCTTTCGATCCGCCGCGCCATGCTCCGCCGTGAATCCAAACGATGAGCGGCCAATGTGCGCCTTGGGGCGGCAAAAAGAGATCGAGCTTCTGCCGCGGATGCCCGTTTGTGACGTATTCCAGATCCAGAAACGATCGCGCGCCGTCGGGCAGGCGCGGATGGCGGGTGGCGTTGGTTTGCGCCCCCACTTGCTGACCCGCCAGGACTGCCGCCAGAATTCCAAGCGCCCAAATCGAGCGCACCGTCAAAAGGGCATTGCCATTCATCTTAAGCAAAAGCGATTTCGCGAGCATACGGATCGGGTGGATGGCAATGCAAGAAATCGCGATGCCATCACGCCATCTGGAATTCCAGATCTGCGTGCACCGGCGGCGGCGTTGAGACGGGAAGTCCTTTCGGATCGAGCCTCAGGAAATGCAGGAAGTTCGGGAGAGCAGAAGTTGGATTGTGGAGCGGGCGGGATTGTGAGTAACGTGTCAATAGTTGCGAACAACGTTTGCTGGCGAGTCGGGGAATGGTTTGGACAAGATGCGCCGCAACAACAGAAAGAATTCAAGATGGCCACAGAAGAAAGAGTGCTTTGTTTCCCGCGGAAACTGCTGGAAGAACTGGGTCTGTTTCAAGGCATCAGCCTCGAAGTCGAAAAGTATTTGCCGGTGGTCACTTCCCCCGCGCAAATTGTTTACCTGAATCGCAGCGAAGCCGAGCAGGACAAACGTTACAAACAACTCATTCCTTATGTGCTGATCCTCTGCAACGACCGGATTTTGCGATATCGCCGCGGCAAAGGCGGGCAGGAATCGCGTCTGCATGGACTTTATTCGGTGGGAATCGGCGGTCACATTTCCGAGGAGGACCACGGGCTTTTCACGCAGCAACTCGGGTATCAAGAGGGGATGCGCAGGGAATTGATGGAGGAAGTCGCCATGGAGGAAGTCAATGAAACCGCAGTGGCATTGATCAACGACGACAGCACCGAAGTCGGCTATGTGCACTTCGGCGTGGTTCACGTCATGCATGTGGCCAACGAATCCATCGTTGGCCGCCGCAGTGGGATTGTTGGTCCCGAGTTCATCTCCATGTCGGAAGCCGTGAAAGATCCGTCGATTTACGAGTCGTGGTCTCGTTTTTGTCTCGAACATCTTGAATTGCTCCTTTCGAAGGCAGCTGAGGCGGGAGTTACTGCGCCGGGGCGCGTGATGGATTAAATAAAGCGCGAACGGAGTTTTTTGTTTCGCGCCGGCTACAGGGAAATCTTGCAGTTTGATGCGGGGCCGTTTTGCGAACCATTCAAGCCGTAGTCAACTGCTGCCACGGTGCCGCTGATCGTGGGAGCGCTTGCCGTGCGATTCACTGGGCGTGCGCGATTCGCATGGAGAGTGCATCGTTTCGGCTCAGGAGAATAACGTATGAAAAGTTTTCTGACACGCAGGCGATTTTTACGAAGCGCAGCCGTCAGTTCGGCGACGTTATCCTGGTTCAGCGCTCGGCAGGCGCCGCACATTTTAGCCGCTGAAACAACCAAGCCCGCGTTGCTGGGCGGAGCGCCGGCGCATTCGGGCGCCTGGTCGCCATGGCCCATCTGGCGCGAAGCGTGGGAGCCCGCGATTCTCAAGGTGCTGCGCAGCGGGCGCTGGTATCGCGGTGAAGGCGGGCACGTGGCCGAATTCGAGGCGCGCTACGCGGAATTGATCGGCGCCAAACGCTGCGTCGCCACCGCCAGCGGCACTACCGCTCTCCTCGTCGCGTTGCATGTCATGGACGTGGATGCCGGCGATGAAGTGATCGTTTCGCCCTACACGTTTATCGCCACGTACAACGCCGTGTTGATCAACAAAGCGCTGCCCGTGCTTGCCGACACCGATCCGGCCACGCTCACGATCGATCCGGCTTCGATCGAAAGTCGAATCACCGAGCGCACGCGGGCGATTTTGCCGGTGCACATTTACGGAATGCCCTGCGAAATGGACGCGATCGATGCTGTGGCGCGGAAACATCGGTTGGCGGTGATTGAGGATGCGTGTCAGGCCTGGCTGGCCGAGTACAAGGGACGGAAATGCGGAACGCTTGGTGATCTCGGCTGTTTCAGTTTTCAAAATTCGAAACACATTCCGGCTGGTGAAGGCGGCGCGGTTACCGGGCAAAGGGACGAGTTGCTCGATCGCTGCCAGGCGTTTCACAATGTGGGACGAGGCACGGGGACATTCACGGGCGCGAAGCCATATTTCACCCGCGGGAGCAATTATCGCATGCAACAATTCCAGGCTGTGATGTTGATGCAGCAATTTGAAAAGCTCGTTCATGAAACGGCGCGCCGCCGTGAAAACGCCGATTACCTTTCGCTTCAACTCAAAAATCTTTCCGGGATCGCACCGGCTCGACTGCCCGAAAACAGCCGCGCGGTCTGGCACCTTTTTCCCATGCGCTATGACGCGCAGCATTTCAGCGGATTAAGCCGGGACAAATTCCTCAAAGCGCTGCAGGCCGAAGGCATCCCCTGCTCCGGCGGTTATCACGAGCAATATTTCGACGGGCTGCTTGATGAAGCGATCCATTCGCGCGGATTCAAGCGCCTGTTTGGGGCGGCGCGATTGAAAGCGTATCGAGAGAGTTTTCAGGATTTGAAAGGCAACCGGCAGGTTTGCGCCACCACCGTGGCTCTTCCGCAAAATCTTCTTCTGGCCGAGCGCCGCGACATGGACCAGATCGTGGAAGCCATCCGGAAGATTCAGACGCATAGCTCCGCACTCGTCAAAGCCACGGCCTGAAAACTCCGAGAGCATGCGGTTAATAGCAACCCACGGCTGCGCCCATTTCCGGCTTGCCCCTGGCCCAGGCACTCGACACTGTCGCCACATGCTCAGACCCCAGAAAAAGTATTCCGTTTATGATTTGCGACAGCTGAAAGGCAAGCATTGTTTGACTCATATCCATGTGAAGTCGCCGGAGGAAGCCGCAGCCGCCGAAGCAGCGGACATTGATCTGTTGAGTTGCAGTTTCGACACGCCGGCAGCGCAGGCCCGATTGCCGTTACTGGTGGCGGCGGCGCCGAAGAGCTTCATATCGGGAGCGACACCGCATGGACTGGCGTCGCAGGAAGAAGCCATTCGCGTCGGTTTTCGCGCCTTGGAGCTGGGGGCGAGTTCGGTTTATTGCTCGGCAAGTCCGTTTCTTATCGAGGCCATGGCGCGCGAAGGCATCCCGGTGGTCGGACATCTTGGAATGGTACCCCGACATGCCACCTGGACCAATGTGCGCGCCATCGGCAAAACGCCGGAAGAAGCGCGGCAACTTTATGATCAGATGAAACGCCTCGAAAATGCAGGCGCTTACGCAGCGGAACTCGAACTGGTGCCGCACCAGTTGGCGTCATATCTCTGCAAAAAAACTTCCATGCTCCTCATGTCATTGGGCTCGGGGACTGGCTGTGACACACAGTTCCTCTTTTCCGATGACATTTTGGGCGACTATGAAGAACGCATTCCGCGCCACGCAAAAGCTTACCGGAACTTTCTTAAGGAATACCAGCGGCTCCAAAACGAACGCATCGCCGCGTTCAAAGAATACGCCGACGACGTGCAGAGCGGCCGGTTTCCGCAACCGGGCAACCTTGTTGCCATGGATGAACTCGCTTTCGAACAGGCCATCGCCGCAATCGAACGGAATCGAGACGAGGGATGAGAATCAAATGATCGAACTCACATTCGATGCTACGCGGATTTATATTCTCGTTCTCCGTAGCAGCCTGACGTGAGTCGGCTCTCATTTTTTCTGCGCGCAAGCCAACCGGCCATCCTTACACAATCCAACGCGAAAAATAGCGCAACCCATCATGCGATCCGGCAAACGCGTCACCGATCGTAAGCACCTCGCGACCAGAATCAAATGATCGAACTCACATTCGAGGCTACGCGGATTTATATTCTCGTTCTCCGTAGCAGCCTGACGTGAGTCGGCTCTAACTTTTTCTGCGCGCAAGCCAACCGGCCATCCCTACACATTCCAACGCGGAAAATAACGCAACCCATCATGCGATCCGGCAAACGCGTCACCGATCGTCAAGCACCTCGCGACCAGAAACAAATGATCGAACTCACATTCGATGCTACGAATTCTCAACCCGTCCGCCGTCACCCATGTAACCATTTAACCCTTTTAACCATGTAACTCTTCAACTCTTCATCTCTTCAACCCAAACCATCACTCCTCGAATTTCAACTTGCGCGTGTCGCATTCAAGTCCCGTGGGCACGGTAAGCGCCGCGTAAAGCTCGGGACGGCGCGCACGCATCCAGCGGCGTCCTGTGCTGTCGGCCAGTAACGCCGCTTCCAGATCGGCGACGACCATGTCGTCCCCCGCCTTTGAAGTTTCGGCCAGAATACGGCCGTACGGGTCGAGAATCATGGCGTTGCCGGTTCGGATTTCGTCGTCATCCACTCCGATGCCATTGCTGAAAATGAGGAACAGGCCATTGTCATGCGCGCGGCTCGGCAGCCATCGCATCAACCAGCCACGGCCCTTTTCACTGCGCAGTTCGCGCTCGATCGTGTCGGGATCGTTGTGCCGATTCTCCCAAATGTGGCGGTCGATGACTCCCATTAAGTGCGGATTGCGCGACCGGCACCC
>JBFMDG010000356.1:0-7691 GCA_040754135.1 Verrucomicrobiota bacterium | reverse complement strand
ATCGCCTTCCCGGCGGGAGCTGCCCCGCCCGCTTACCCCGCGATGGTCGGCACCGCCGCCGCTTAAAATCCGGCCTCGCCAATCCTCTGTCGTGCGAAATCCTGCAAAAGAAATGTCCAAACTCCAGCGCGGGTCTGTGACCCGCAGAGGCTTCCCGTTCAGGATGCGCCGGAGCCGGTCGGTGACTGCTCGCCTTCGCGCACGTTGCTGCGGCTTACAAAGCCGCGCTTCGGAACGCGGGTCTGCGACCCTCAGCGGGCGAGAGCCCATGCCGGTTCCTAAAATACGGGGCGACCCTGCTGCCGGCTCAATTTCCTGAAGCGGCCGGTGCGGCCAGGAGTGTTTCTGCTTCGTGAAGGAAGATTTGAATTCCTTGGTTGACGAGCCAGTTGTACCAGTCCTTGGCGTAATCCGTCCGATACCAGCCTTGATCATCGAATTCGCCGGGATCGGGTTTGGAGACTTTTTCGGCAGCGCTTTTGGCTTTGGCGAGCGCCGCTCGTGCCGCTTCGAAATTCTTTAATTGATGTTGAGCCATGGCGAGGATCACCCACGCCTGCGCGTCGCGGCCGGGGAATTCGGGTTTCTTCAAAGCTTGTTCGAGCCATTCGACGGCCGCGGCGAATCGGCCCTGGCGATATTCAAAAAGGCCCTTGGCAAACTCACGATAGTCATGACCTTGCTTAACCGAGATTTCAACGAGGCGCTCGACGGTGCTCATGTCTTCCGACCGGGGAGGTTGCGTGAGGCACGAAAGGGCGATGCGCCGCGCAATGACCGGATTGGTTTCGGAGCCGAAACGTTGCAAAGCCAATTGACATTGCCGTTGATACCCGGCCAGGTCGCCAATCTTCAAATGCAGCATGGGTGTGTAAAACCAGTCCCAATTCCAGGCGTGCTTTGATTCCAGATGCAACGATTTGGTCAAGCAGTTCAATGCCGTTCGCCATTCCCCGCGGCCCATCATCAGCGAAGCGCGTTCGCGCAGCCGCGTCGGAGAATTCGAGGAAAGCGTCGAGGACAACGACGACACGGGCCGGCTGTCCACTTCCGAAAAAAACCACTGCGCCCACCGAGTGAAGTCGTTGGTGGCAATCGAGGCGGTCATTTGCTGGCGGAGACGAAACAATTCACCCGGCGAAACGGATTCCAATTCGAGGCGCGCGTTGAACCGTTTGCCTGCGACCGCTTCGGCCACGGCGGGGAGCCAATCGGGCAGGGGAGGGGCAGCGACGGGAATTTGCCAGAGGCGCGCGTTCACCGATGCGGTCGCGATCCAATGATCGTCGGGACTGAACTCGGCGTAACTGACGACGTGCGGGTGGCGAATGGGGTCGCAGAGTGGAAGGCCGGTTTCCGCATCCCAAATTCGCGCGGTCATGTCCTCGGAACTGGTCACGATGCGCAAACCATCGTGACTGAAACGCGCGGAGTTGATTCGTGATTCATGCTTCATTGTCTCAGAAATCGGCTTGCTGGTGATGGCGTCCCAAATGCGCGCGCTGTTTCCAGAGCGCGCCACAAAATGCGAGCTCTTCGAGGAAAAGTGAATCCCGTCCACACCATGATCGTGCTGCATGGGAGTCCCCAATGGTTTTCCCGTCCATCCATCCCAAACGCGCGCGGTTTTGTCGCGCGACGCGGTCACCACCATTCGGCCTGACGAATCAAATTCGCCGCCGGTGATTTCATCGGCGTGTTCGATTTGGGCGCCGGCGGGCTGGCCGGTGGCCGTGTTCCATATGCGCGCGGTTCGGTCCGCGGAGGCGGTCACCACTCGAGTGCCATCCGGACTGAAGCGAATCGACGTGACCGCCGCGCGATGCGGAAAGCTTTGCAATTTTCGGCCCGATACAACCTCCCAAAGCGCCGCCGAATGATCGGCGGAAGCGGTGACCAGCCATTGTCCATTGGCACTGAACATGGGCGAGTAAACCTTGCCTTCATGATCGAGCGTTTTGAGTAATTGACCGGATTCAGTTTCCCAAAGGTGTGCTTTGCCATCGAGACCGGTAGTGATGATTTTCGAGCCGTCTGGACTGAACTGCGCTTCCCAAACGTGTTTGGAACTGCCCGTCAGTTCTTTGAGCAACCGGCCGGTTTGCACGTCCCACAGGCGCGGGGCTCCACGATCCATTTGCGTCGTCAAAAGGCTCCGGCCGTCCGGGCTGAACCATGCGCCAAAGGTTCTGGCGTTGAGCCGAAACTCGTTGGCCAGCGGAGGTCCGGATCGGATTTCCCAAATCCAGGCACTGTTGCCCTCCGGCACGGTGAGCACGCGCTGCGCATCTGGACTGAAACGGGCGAGCCGCAGCGGCGTGTCGTGCTGAAGTGGTTCTGTGATCGGTTGGGAAGTGGAGGCATCCCAAAGGCGCGCTGTGTTGTCCTGAGCGGCGCTTAACAGCCAGTTGCCGTCGAAACTGAATTCGAGTGACGTGAGACGTTCGCCATGCTTGAGCAGCGAGTGAAGCTCGGCGGTTTTGCCATCTAAAATGCGAATAGCACCCTGGCTGGTCCCCATCGCGAAACGCTCTCCATTCGGACTGAAAGTTCCGCACGTCAATGGCATCGAATCGCTCGCATCCTGCACGGCCATTCCCGAGGCCGCATCCAAATAGAGCAAGACCCATCGCGCGCCGCCGATTGCCACGTGCTCGCCACCGGGATGATACTCGGCAAACGAAAGGTCATTCCCATCGTGCCGCGGCGGCGCGCGTTCCTCGCCCGTTCGGGCATTCCAGATTTGAACACGATTCCCCGCAAACGCGATGATCCAATGACCATCCGGACTGAATCGCGCCCCGGCCGTGGCCACATGGTTCGTGGGCGTTCCGAGCACCTCCGTTTGAGGCGTGCCGCGCTCCGCGTTCCACACGCGAAAGGTGCCGTTGGTCGCCGCGGTTACAATCAGTTCTCCGTCAGGACTGAACTCCACATGCATTAATTCGCTCGTGTGCTGCAGGGGTCCGCTGAGCGGCTGCGCCGTTTCCGCATTCCAGACGCGCGCCGTGCGATCGATCGAGGCGGTCACGATGCGCTTTCCATCTTTGCTGAACCGCGCCGAAACAATGGCGGCGGCATGCCGCATCGGAGCGAGCAATGGCTGGCCGCTGCGTGCCTCCCAAAGGCGCGCGGTCTGGTCGCGAGAAGCGGTTAGAATTTTGGCGCCGTCCGGACTGAATTCAGCGGCGGTGATCCAATCGCTGTGTTGTAATGGCGGAATGGCCGGCAAACAAAAATTGCGCTGGCTCAACGCGGCCATGATGCGCTCGGCGGCGGCACGATGGGACGGTTCATTGCGAAGGACGCGGGCGAGATAAGCCAGCGCATCGGCGGCGCGTTGATTTCCGAAAAGCAATTCGGCGCGTTCGATTTCGAGGCGGGTGATGGCTTTCTCGGCGCGGAGCCGTTCGCGCGATTCGTTGACGGCGTGGTCTTGAGCGCGTTGCCATTGTTGATCACGTTCGGCGGCGAAGTGCGTGGCACGATACGCGAGCACGAGGCTGAACCCGGTGGCAACGACCAGCACCAGCACGAACGCGGCGGCGGTAGCCAGCGCGGCGCGATTGCGATGCGCGAATTTGAGGAGAAGATAACCGACACTGGGAGCAACCGCCGTGATGGGTTGATCGTGGAGGTAACGATCGAGATCAAGCGCCAGCGCGCTGGCCGATTCATAGCGGCGCGCGCGGTCCTTTTCCAATGCCTTCATCACCACCCAATCGAGTTCCCCGCGAATGAACCGGGAGAGCTTTTCCGGTGTGGCCTGGCGCGAAAGGGCAATGGACGAACGCTCGTCGGCGCTGAGGGTGCTCAGGCGCGTTGACGGTTTGGGCGGATCTTTTTCGCGGATGACTTTGCACATCTGCTCGAAACCCGCTTTCAAGAGTTCTTCTTTGGCGAAGGGAGTTCGGCCGGTGAGCAGTTCGTACAGCAAAACTCCGAGCGCATAAACGTCGCTGCGCGTATCCACATCTTCACAGGTAAACCCCGCTTGTTCCGGACTCATGTAGGAGGGAGTGCCGAGGAGTTGATTGAACCGGGTGAAGACTGTGTTTTCAGTCAGCGGTTGCAAGGTGGCTTTGGCAATTCCGAAATCGATGATTTTCGGCACGGGCTTGTCATCGTGAACGGTGACCAAAATGTTGGACGGTTTCAGATCGCGATGAATGATGCCTTTTTGATGGGCGTGCTGAACTCCCAGGCACACCTGCATGAACAGGCGCAACCGGCTTTCGGGGTCGAGCCGCTTTTGATCGCAGTAATCGGTGATCGGCATTCCTTGCACGAGTTCCATGACGAAGTAAGGCCGGCCCGATTCCGTGGCGCCGCCATCGAACACGCGAGCGATGTTGGGGTGATCCATCAGAGCCAGGGCCTGGCGCTCGGCTTCGAAACGCGCGATCACCTGCTTTGTGTCCATCCCAAGCTTGATGATTTTCAAGGCCACTCGCCGGCGCAACGGCAGTTCCTGCTGCGCCATCCAAACCACGCCGAATCCGCCTTCGCCAATTTTCTGGATGAGTTTGTAGCGGCCGATGCATTGCCCGGGTTGTTCTTCGGAGAGAACGGTTGACTCGGAAGGATCAGCGGGCAGCGTGGGCGCTTGATCGATCGGCACAGAGGGCGCCGGAGCGGTTGAACTCGAAGGGAGGAATTGCCGGCCGATGCGACCGAGACAAGCCGGACACAATCCGTGTGGCGCGTCCTGAAACAACGCCACCCCACATTGGGGACATCGACTCTCAGTCTTCACGCTGGCAGTTCAGTTTTTCCTGTTACAACGGCGAAAACGGCAGGTTGTTACTAAGTCGTAGTTCGACGGCACGCCCGGTCCAGAGTTCTCCGACTGTTACGTGCTCAAGACCTGAAAAAAATGGTTGAGCTCCTCATCGATCTCCCCGGGCGAGGCCACAGTTTGAGCAATCTCCCATTTCAGCAGTTCACCGAAACGCTGGCGCATCCGGTGCACTGCCACGCGCAACGCCCCTTCAGTCATTCCAAGATTTGTGGCCACTTCTGTGTAGGAGGGATTTTCCCCCTGGAGAAATTCCTTCATCAAACTGAATTGCTCCGCTTTGCCCGCCTGTTCGTACTCGCTGGCGAGCCGTTGCAGGACCAGTTCGAGCACAGTGAACGCCCAACGCCGTTCATAAATTCTTTCGGCGGTCGCCTCGATGTGCGGTTCGATCCGGTAACGCTCCTCGGCCTCCTGGGCATCGAGAGAAAGGAAGATCCGGCCGCCGCCGCGTTTCTGGCGGTTGGCGCGGTCTTTTTCGTCACTCAAAAAATGGTTGAGAGATGCGAGTAGAAACGAGCGAAACTTTCCTTTCTCCCGATCGACATTGCGCAGGAAATCCTTGGCCAGCAGCCGTTCGAAAAACGTCTGAGTCAAATCCTGCGCATCTTCCGGAGAATAACCGCGACGACGCACATAAGCGTAAAGCGGATACCAGTACGATCGGCACAGGACCTCCAACGCGTCCGCGCCAGCCGAAGCATTTTTCTCCCGAACAGAAAGGACAACGCTCCAATGAGTCGTGGCGAACCATTCACGGTTGTCGCATGCCACGCCAGGGTTTTCGGGGGAACGCACGCGGGCATTTTACGAATGATTGGGAGGACGCCAAGCATGGAATTCAGCCACCTCGCCAACAGGCCAAACATGCCGCTGTCGCGGATTAGGCCGCGTGTGAAAAAAAACACAGCCAGATATTTCGCCAGAATTTTCCGCGCGCCAGTGCACGCAAAGGCGACGGCAAAAACGGTCGCGAATTGCTTCCGCGCCGGGAGCATCGGCAGTTCGCAAGGGGTTGCGCTGCGCCTGCGAAGAGGCTTCCTCGCAAACGGATCATCCATCGAATGAAATTATTTCATCGGTAAAAGTTCCGAAAAATGGCCTGCCCGCATTCTCTCTGCTCAGGCAGCGGGCATGATGGACAAAAAAGATTTCAAACCCGCCGCGGCGTTCCGCCAGCGTCTGCTTTGGAGAGAAGCCCTTCGGCAACCAGGCGTCTGGCGGCGCGCCTGCACTCTCGGCTTGAGCGTCGGTCTTCTGCAGGCGGCGCTCAATCAAGGCGATCTCTGGCTGCGCAACGCCGTCGATGCCACCGTGCTCTTGAAATCCATTCTTTCGCCCTTGATCGGTTTTGTTCTGGTGCTTGTGTCCGCATCGGAAACCTGGGTGCAACGGTCGCTCGAAAAAATCGAGTCCAAATCAACTCAAACCAAGTGACATCTCCCTTCGCCACATCGGCGACATAAACTCATGTTAAATCGAAACTCACCATTCATCGTCATGCGGATGCGCCAAGGCGCGTTGAAGCTGTTACAACCAGGCCTGCCCGCGCTCGCCGCGCTCGCTCTCATCCTGTTGGTCAGTCCGGGCATGGCTTCTTCAAAGCTCGAAAAAACCGATTTGAAATTCGGTTTCATCAAGCTGACCGACTGCGCGCCGCTCATCATTGCCAAAGAGCTGAACTATTTCGAAGACGAAGGGCTCTATGTGACCCTCGAAGCGCAATCGAATTGGAAGATCCTTCTCGACCGCGTCATTAGCGGTGAGCTCGATGGCGCCCACATGCTGGCGGGACAGCCGATTGCAGCCACGATTGGTTTCGGGACGAAAGCGCATGTGATTACCGCATTCAGCATGGACCTGAATGGCAATGGCATCACCCTGGCCAATTCCATTTGGCAGGAAATGAAGGCAGCCAATCCTTCCCTGGAAAAGGAGCCTATCGAACGCCCTCTCAAAGCCGGATTGTTGAAACCTGTCGTGCAAAAAATGAAAGCCGCGGGCAGTCCCATGAAAATGGGCATGGTCTTTCCAGTTTCCACGCACAATTACGAACTGCGCTACTGGCTCGCCTCCGGCGGCATTCATCCCGGCTTTTACACGGCCACGGATACGACCGGGACGAAAGAGGCCGACGTGTTGATCTCGGTCACGCCTCCGCCGCAAATGCCCGCCACGCTCGCGCAAGGCACCATTCACGGCTATTGCGTCGGCGAACCGTGGAATCAGCAAGCCGTTTTGAAAGGCATCGGTGTGGCGCCGATCACCGATTACGAAATCTGGAAAAATAATCCGGAGAAAGTTTTTGGAGTGACAGCCGCGTGGGACAAGGCCAATCCCAATACCCATGTGGCCGTGATCAAAGCATTGATTCGCGCCGGCAAATGGCTCGACGCCAGTTCCGAAAATCGCCGCAAGGCCTGTGAAATTCTTTCGCGGCCGGAATACGTGGGCGCGGATGTGCAGGTGATTGCGAATTCGATGACAGGCACCTGGGAGTACCATCGGGGCGACAAACGGCCGCTACCCGATTTCAATGTCTTTTTTCGATATTACGCCACCTATCCGTTTTACAGCGATGCCATCTGGTATCTGACGCAGATGCGGCGTTGGGGACAGATTACGGAGAGCAAATCGGACGATTGGTATGAGGCGACGGCTCGCGCAGTGTATCGACCTGCGATTTACGAAAAGGCGGCCAAGGCGCTGATTGGCGAAGGCCACATTCAAACGGACGAGGTGCCGAAAACCGATGGGCACAAGCCGCCGAGCGCGGAGTTCATTGATGGCATCGAGTACGACAGCCGCGCGCCGAACGCTTATCTGAAAAAGTTTGCCATCGGGTTGAAGGATTGATTCGCGCAAGCATTTTTCATGAGCACATTAATCAAAA
>JBFMDG010000355.1:0-7713 GCA_040754135.1 Verrucomicrobiota bacterium | reverse complement strand
GGAAAAAATTGTGGCAACGCTAAATCAACGCGGCGTGGACACATTGATCGATGGCGCGCATGCCCCTGGAATGATCCCGCTCGATCTCGAAAAATTGGGCGCCACTTACTACACGGGCAACGCTCACAAATGGCTCTGCGCGCCCAAAGGCGCCGGTTTCCTCCATGTGCGAAAACAGCGGCAGCCTCTCATTCGGCCCTTGGCCATCAGTCATGGCGCCAATTCACCGCGCCAGGATCGATCGCGTTTTTTGCTGGAATTTGGCTGGACGGGCACAGCCGATCCGACGGCATTTCTTTCCGTTCCAGAAGCGTTGCGCGTCATGAACGCGTTGGTGCCGGGAGGCTGGCCGGAACTCATGCGGCGCAATCGCGCGCTGGCTTTGCAAGGGCGTGAAATTCTTTGCCGCGCGCTGGCAATTGAACCTCCCTGCCCTGACGAAATGATTGGCGCATTGGCCTCGATCCCGCTTCCCGATGCGCCGCCGGGCGATGCGCCCACTTCTCCGTTGTATGGGGATCCGCTTCAGAATGTGTTGCGGGACGAGCACGGGTTGGAAGTTCCCATCATTCCCTGGCCCACTGCGCCGCGGCGGTTGGTTCGCATCTCAGCGCAAATTTATAATCAGCCCGAGCAATACGAAATTCTGGCGAAAGCATTGCGGCTTTGCTTTCAGAAGTAACCGGTTCACCGATTCACTCGGCGGCGGCGGGGGGGTCTTTTTTCTTTTGCACGACGACGATGGCGTTGCCCGTTTCGCGTTCGTGGCCGTAACAAGGGCTGTTCACGATGCGGCCTTCCAACCAGAGTTCCGCGGAACCACCGCCATCGAGATTCATGGCCTGCAGGCAACCTTGGGAGACCAAATATGCTCCCAACTCGGGAAGGGTCATTCCAATCGAGAGTCCACGTTGGCGTCCGTCCACCTCCGCGAAGAAAATATACTGATCATTCCAGCCGATGGCGGCGCGTGGATGACGGTCATGCGCTTTATATTCGCGAATGGAAGGGACTGCGCCGTCCACCACCAGCATGGGCCCGCCGCCAATCGCGGTGCTGGCTCCCGCCAGATTGGGCAGCGTGGCCGTTGAGATTTTCAGGATCGTTCCCGGCTTGATGGCCGGCAGGCGTTTCGCCGCATAACGGCCTAACGACAACACCATGGTATCGCTCGTTAAACGAGTGTTTCCAGAATTCCGCACCGACCGGACGACCGCCACGTAGTTTTGTCCAATACGCAAAGGCAGCCAGGGCCGTTGCCCGGCGCGTTCCAGGACAACTTCCGGTCCCTCATCGGTGTAAGTCGAAGGTCCGTAAATGGGAGTGAACAAAACCGGAATGTTTTCTTCCATGGGCTCATTCAACCCGAATGGGACCGATTCCCCTGAAGGCAATGTGACCTTGAACTGTGGCATCACCTCCGCGCAATTCGGATGCCCATTGGTATCAATCCAGAAACAAGCTTTGCCATTCGGTCCGCTGACAAGTTCACCATTCATGATCTGCAACCCGCGCGGATCCCCTTCGAACATGTCGCGTTCGCGAAAGAAATCGCCGTTCATCGCAGCCAGTGGACGGCCGACCGAGGGAGGCACAGTGCGAATTTGCTGGGTGAGTGTAGCGACGCCCATGACCTTTTCGCCGGCCAGCGTGGTGACCAATTGGAGATCGGTTCGGGTTCGATCAATTTTCAGCAAGTGCACCGACCACGGCCCGCCACGCAAACGGTCATTCTTGTAGATCAATCCTCGGCCGACTTCCGAATGGCTCGTCTTTGAACCGGGCAAGGTTTGAGCCGAGACGGTGAACATTCCGGCGAGCACCCAGGTCAGAGCGGCGCTGCGCCAGAGTGCGGTTGGATTCTGAAGCGTTGATCTCATGATTTTCGACGCGCGTTTGTGATCATGGCGCGCTCTTTCCCGCTTCGCGTGGTGGCAATGCGCCGGTCACATGTTGAAAATCAAAATCGCGAATCGCCTCTGCCGCCAGCGTTCCCAATGTCCGCTGCAGGCTGCGAATATCTCCAGTGCCATACGGATGCACGCGGTTGGTCAGCAATATCCAAAACGTTTGCGAAAACGGATCGATCCACAAGGACACGCCCGTGAATCCCGTGTGACCGTACGATCCGAGCGGGAAAATCGAACCGCGCGGCCGGCTGTATTCCGAATCGATGTCCCATCCCAAGCCGCGCCGCACTTGCGCCGCGGGTGAAGACTGAACACTGGTCATGCGCCGCACCGATTCGGCACTGAGAATGCGCGTGCCATCGAGTTCCCCGTGATTCAGCATCATGCGCGCGAATCGGGCCAAATCCGGGGCCGTGGTAAACACACCCGCATGTCCGGCCACACCGCCCATGCGCAACGCTTTGGGATCATGCACCTGGCCGCGCAGAAATGCCTCTCCACTTTTCTCCGTTGGCGCGATGCGCGGAATCCAATCGGACGGCGGGACGAATCTCGTTTCACGCATTTGCAGCGGACCAAAAATGTGTTCGTTCGCGAACTGATCCAGAGTTGTGCCGGAAACGCGTCGCACCACTTCGCCGAGCACGATGAAATTGATATCGCTGTAACGGAACCGGGTTCCAGGGGGATCGCGCGGCCTTTCGGTGCGAATCGATTCCAGCGCTTTGCCAAACTTCCCCCAGTCAGGACTTCGTCTCAACGCGATGTTCAGTCCGGAAGTATGCGTCAACAACTGCACGAAGGTGATCGATTCTTTGCCGCCGTCTTTGAACTCGTCCAGCACCGTGGCGACCGGCGAATCGATGTTCAGTTTTCCGCGCTCATGCAGGATGAGCAGCGCAGGCGCGGTCACCAGCACTTTGGTCAACGATGCCGCGTCGAAAATCGTATCCTCAGTCATCGCTTCACGGCGTGGCTGAAGCGCGCGCGCACCGTAGGCCTTTTGGAACGAGCGGCCTTTGTGTTCCAGCCAGACAACCGCGCCGGGCAATTTCCGCTCATCGATCGCCCGCTCGATCTCCTCGTCGATGCGCGCGAGTTGACTTGGGTCGAAACCAGTTTCCAGCGCCGGCCCAGACGCCTGGTCAGCATGCGCCTGATCAAGCGGAGAAACGAAAGCCCATGCGATCAGAAGCAATAGCCAAAGCCGGCGAAAGCAGTTCGGCGAATTTGTTGGATTCCGCATGAGGTGCATCCAGGCCATTCAACAAACAATAGTTTGACGAGGGAAAGAAAGTTGCAAGCAGTTTGAAATTTTGACGTTTTCGCACGGCGAACCTGCGAGCCGCCAGGCCGGCCAAAGATGAATCGGGTTGAATCGCCAAACGAGGCGCTGGAGTGGCTCTGCGCGAAACGTCCGGGAGACTGCGCCGCCAAAGAGACATTCGTGAACAGAGTTCATTCGCGCCGATTGCTTGCTGAGCTTGCGTATGAGCGCACAGAGCGTTTGCACATCGCTTGGCAATTCTGTTCGGAACGGGTAGTAATGTCCTCAGTTCGTTACGCCGATGTTATTTCTAACGGGCATTTTGGTTGCGACTGGTTGCGTCATTCTGGTGGCCTTCTATTGGAACGCCAGTTGGACCGACGAAACCGCTGCGCCGCCTCGTCCCTTCCAGCATTGGTTGTGGCAAGGGTTTGTTCTGCCGGTAAGCGGTTGGCTCTTCATGAATGCCGGTTTCTTCGAGAGTTTCCCGCCTATCATTCCAGAAGCGGCCGGCATGCGGCTCACCACCTGGACAGGGCTGAGTTTTTATCTGGCGATTGCCGGTTCCGGACTTCTTTTTGTGGCCACATGGTGGACGGTCATTTCACTCGCCTGGATGACGACGGCCTCGCGCCATCGCGATCCTGATCAAGGCGAA
This sequence comes from Verrucomicrobiota bacterium, assembly GCA_040754135.1. Taxonomy (GTDB): domain Bacteria; phylum Verrucomicrobiota; class Verrucomicrobiia; order Limisphaerales; family SIBE01; genus JBFMDG01. The sequence goes on along the minus strand of JBFMDG010000355.1, from coordinate 3,878 downwards.
TTCCAGGGCGTGTTTTTTGTCTGGTCGTGTCTTTGTCTGCCTCTTTCCATTGCCACCTACCGCCTCGGCGGTTTTTTGGCTTTGGGGTTTACATGGATCGTCTGGCTCGCGCCCGCGGTGCATTACATCTCGGGCTTGCCGCCGAAGAAAAAGCCGTCGCCGATGTACTCCCGAGCGGTGGCTAAATTGAAGCTGGGTCGTTACACCGAGGCGGAGCTCGAAGTGCTCGGTCAATTGGAAAACTTCGAGGAAGATTACGAAGGTTGGATGATGCTGGCGGAATTGTATGCGCAACAGTTCAATGATTTGCCGGAAGCGGAACAAACCATCCGAGGCTTATGCGAGCAGCCAAACCTCACAGCCCTGCAAATCTCGAGGGCCTATCAGCGCCTCGCTGATTGGCATTTAAAACTTGGGCGCGATCCAGTGGCCGCGCGGCGCGCGCTCGAAGAGATCTGCCGCAAATTGCCGGAAACCCACGCTGCGCATATGGCCCGGTTGCGAATGGATCAGTTACCCGCCAGTCGCAAGGAGTGGCTCGAACAGATCGAAGTCAAACCGATCAAACTGCCCGCGCTGAAAACGGATCTGGACGACGCGGATGGCGAAGGGACGGCTCCAATTCAGCCCGAGCCTTCCGCTGTGGAACTGGCCAATGAATTGGTGGCGAAACTCTGTCAGGATCCAAACCAGATCGGTGCTCGGGAAAGACTGGCTCGATTGCTGTCGGAAAAATTGGGCAAGCATGCCACGGCCATTGAACAGCTCGAACTCCTCATCGGAATGCCGCAAGCTGAAGAAAAGAAAAAAGCCGAATGGTTGAGTTGGATTGCGGCCTGGCAATTGCAGCATTTGCACGATCAGGAATCTGGCTGCAAAACCCTCGAACGGCTCGTGCATGAATATCCGCAAACGCCCCAGGCCTTCGCCGCCCAACGCCGATTGAACCTCATCGACATGGAAAAGCGTTTCGAAGCCGTGCGCGCCAAGGAAGCGTCCCCTCCCCTTCGCAGCAGCGCGTCCTAAGCCCCCCGTAGCAGCCTGACGTGAGTCGGCTCAAATTCTTTCTGCGCGCATGCCATCCAGTTACCCAAGCGCATTCCCACGCGAACAGCGGCGCTGGCTTTCAGTTCGATCCGCCACACGCGTGGCCGATGGTCAAGATCGGCTCGACCAGAAACAAATGATCGAACTCACATTCGATGCTACGTATTCTTGCATTTTGCTCCCGTAGCAGCCTGACGTGAGTCGGCTCAAAATTTTTCTGCGCGCATTGCCATCCAGTTACCCAAGCGCATTCCCACGCCAACAACGGCGCTGGCTTTCAATTCGATCCGGCAAGCGCATCGCCGATCGTCAAGGTCGTTTCGACCAGGAACAAACGATCGAACTCACATTCGATGCGACGCAGTTTTACATTTAATTAGCTCCCGTAGCAGCCTGACGTGAGTCGGCTCAAATCTCTTCTGCGCGCATGCCATCCAGTTACCCAAGCGCATTCCCACGCGAACAACCGCGCTGGCTTTCAGTTCGATCCGCCACACGCGTCGCCGATGGTCAAGATCGGCTCGACCAAAAACAAATGATCGAACTCACATCCGATGCGACGCAGCTTTGCATTTAGCCCCCGTAGCAGCCTGACGTGAGTCGGCTCAAAATTTTTCTGCGCGCATGCCATCCAGTTACCCAAGCGCATTCCCACGCGAACAACCGCGCTGGCTTTCAGTTCGATCCGCCACACGCGTCGCCGATGGTCAAGATCGGCTCGACCAGGAACAAACGATCGAACTCACATCCGATGCTACGATGCGACCCGGCTCACCGAAATCCCATTTAACCATGTAACTTTTTTAACCATGTAACCCTTCATCTCTTCATCTCTTCAACTCTTCATCCCTTCATCTATTCAACTCCCATCCTCCCCCTCGCCATTGCGGGATGCGGGCGGCCCGCCTACAGTAAGCGCCGATGAAATCGAAAGGCATGGTTTATCTGGTTGGAGCGGGTCCCGGCGACGCCGGATTGCTGACGTTGCGCGGCGCGGAATTGATCCGTCGCGCCGATGTCGTGGTGTATGACGCTTTGGTCAATCCCGATCTCCTCCGGCTGGCGCCCAAAACCGCGGAAATAATTTACGGCGGAAAACGCGCCAAAGACCATGCCATTCCGCAAGAGGAATTGAACGCGCTTCTCATTCGCAAAGCCCGCGAAGGCAAAACCGTCGTTCGACTGAAAGGCGGCGATCCCTATATTTTCGGGCGCGGCGGTGAAGAAGCGAAAGAACTGGCGGATGCCGACGTCCTGTTCGAAGTGGTCCCCGGCATTTCATCCGTGGTCGCGGGCCCGAATTACGCCGGCATCCCGCTCACCCATCGCGATTATTGTTCGAGCTTCACCGTCATCACCGGGCACGAAGATCCCGCCAAAACGGAAACGCAACTCGATTGGGCCCAGCTTGCGCGCACGCCCGGCACGAAAGTCATTCTCATGGGCGTGGAACGCATCCGCACGATCGCCGAGGCGCTGATGAAACACGGCATGGCCGCGGAAACTCCCGTCGGCATGGTGCGCTGGGGTACGACCGGCCAGCAGGAATCGATCGAAGGGACGCTCGCGACCATTTCCGAGTTGGTCGAGCGAAGGCAATTCAGCGCTCCGGCCGTGACGGTGATTGGCGAGGTGGTGCGGCTGCGTGAACATCTGAATTGGTTCGAGCATCGGCCGCTCTTTGGGAAACGCGTGGTGGTGACGCGCACCCGCGAGCAAGCGAGCCAGCTCTCGAGGCAACTGCTCGAACTGGGCGCGGAGGTTTTGGAGATTCCGACGATCAAGATTGTCCCTCCCGATAACAAAGAGGATATCAAGGATGCGATTCTCGGGTTGAATGAGTATGACTGGATCATTTTCACCAGTCCGAATGGCGTGACAGCATTCTTCGATTATTTCTTCATCGCGTTCGACGATTTGCGCGACATCGGCGGAGTGCGCATTGCCGCAGTGGGGCCGGCGACCGCGGCGAAGCTGAAAGAATTGCATTTGCGAGTGGACTTGATGCCGGAGGAATATGTGGCCGCAAAAATTGTGAACGCGCTGATCGGCTATCAATCGATCGAGAATCTGCGCATTCTCCTGATGCGCGCGCAAGTGGCCAATCGTGATTTGCCAAAGAAGCTGGAGGAGCTCGGCGCGATTGTGGACGACGTGGCTTGTTACAAAACGGTGCCGGAGACGGAAGATTTCACCGGGGCGGCGGCTCGATTGCTCGAGCAAGGAGCGGATTGGATCACGTTCACGAGCAGTTCCACGGTGGAACACTTTCACGCGCGTTTTGATCTGCTTCAGCTGTTGAAGAAATTTCCACAAGTGAAACTCGCCTCGATCGGACCGGAGACCTCGAAAGCGCTGCAAGCGCTCGGGTTGAAACCGGCTTTTGAAGCCAGGCCGCACACCATCGAAGGTCTGGTAAACGGCTTGCGCAAGGCTGCGGAGCCGTCGAAGAAATGAGGTTTTGCCTTTCTTTTCAGTCCTGCCATTCCGTGACAGGACGCACCCGGATGGAGAGGGCGTGGAGGGGCTCGAACTTCCGGATCTGTTGCCGGCGAGCGGTGGCAGCGCTGGAAGCGCAATAAGCCACTGAAGGTCTCTGAAAGCGGGAGTTCCAACGGGCAAGATGAATAAGTTTTCATCTTTTGGACGCCTATTGACACCTGGTGGAGCTTGCGTTTGTAATGCTTTCGGCGCGGCGACGCGCCTTTGTTTTTGCCATGAATCATCAGACCCGCGTTTACGACAGTGTTTTTGAGATGTTGCCCAGCGAGGAGAATCCTTCGCCCATGGTGCGCATCCACCGCATGAACCCTTCGCCGGATTTCGAACTG
>JBFMDG010000354.1:0-7714 GCA_040754135.1 Verrucomicrobiota bacterium | reverse complement strand
TGGGCGGAGACGGTTCCGATGGCGGAGGTTTTAGCAGCGAGCGCGAGTTCCTGATTGGCGCGAAGCAGGTCTTGCGTGCGTGCGGTCAAGAGTTGATTCAACCGGTGCCATTTTCGGAACGCCACTCCCAATCCCAGCAGAATAATTCCACCCCCGCCGAGAAAAGCGGCCAGCGATTGGAGGAGGAGATTGCGATCGAGCACCGCGAATTCGGCGGCGAGCCCGCGGCCATCGAGCAAAAACTGCGCGATGCCAAGAAGCCGCTGGCCATCGGAGCTGCTCAGAGGGACCAACACTTCCAGCAATGGTTGCCTGGCGTTTTCCTGGTTTGAAATCGGGTGCAGAACGGAATGATCTCCAAGGCGGGCCGCTTCATGAAACCGGCTCAGCGGCTTCATTTGCTTAAGCTGGCCGAGAGACTGTGGCGCGAGATTGGTGTCAATGATGTCCGCCGGAAACGCAATCAACATTTTCCCGTCGGGAGTGAAGAGCCGGGTCCCAATCATGCCTTCCAACTGCGGCAAACGAGAAGTCTCGAGAATGGCGGCGAGTTGTTCGCTGGGTTCCTCGCTCAAATCAGTGGCGGTGGTGGAGGCAAATGCCGCCAATTGCTGTTGCGAAAGCGCCGCCAGAATTTGCGCATCGCGCCCGGCCAATTGCTCACGAATTTTGGTTCGCAACTGCACCCGCGCCAGAAAAATGATGCCGCCCAAAATGGCCAGCGTCACGGCCATCATGACAACGGCGAGGAATCGTGCGCGAGCCAGGGAGTTTTGGGTTGGCGTCGGATCTGTCATCTATCGCGAACGAGAATTAGCACGGGCGCGGAGGAAAAAGCAAATCGTGCTCCAAAATACTCAGGCCAATCGGCTCTGATTCCGCGGCCGCACTTACCGATAATCCTGCCGGATCGGGTAGAACGCGTCGATGATATGGCAATCGGTGATGGCCTGGCCGGAATGAACCGCGTTGGGTGGGATGACAGCCACATGCCCCGCTTCCAGTCGCCTGGTTTCCCCATCTATCGTCAGTTCGAAAACTCCCTCGAGCATGTTCACCACCTGTTCGTGCACATGATGATGAACGGGCAATTGTGCCCCGGCACGGATGCGCCAGTGGACAAAAGTCATGAATTCCGAGTGAACGACGCGCCCATCAAATCCAGGAAATAATTCCCGAAGCGGGCTTTGATTGAGATCGAGAAATGGCATAAAGCGGATTCGCCCGCGAGCCTATGCAGCGCTTCTCCCGCCAGCAAACTTTTTTGGATGGGTCTTTTTTGAAACGCGCGCCGTGCCTGGGCTGCGCGCAGAGTTCACGCGCCACATTGCCCATGGAAGCTTCATTCGAAATCAGTTGGTGATTGCCAATCTCCGCCGCATCGAAGGGGAGTTCGGTGAATTATTTCGGATCGAGCCGTCCCTGGGCCATCGATCACGCGTTTGGCTGAGATAGCAGAGGACCAACGCCGCTGTGCGCGCAGAATGACGCACGAACCGCTGATTGACTGGCGCGCAGAAAAGATCAGAGACGGCTCATGCCAGGCTGATGCTTCTGGTTTCTGATTCGGCGCTTTCCGAGTATCTTCCGAAACGGGCCAAGCGATTGCACCGAGCGCGATGCGTCAATGCCTCCTGCGCCCGACCCAATGCATCGGGATTACCGCGCCAGGTTTCGAGCACTGGTTCCTGCAAAGCGCGCCCGAAAGAAAAACTCAATTCCCAAGGAGTTTTGGCGAGACGATTAAGCGCGTTGAGATGTTGCGTGGCTCGCATCGGCGTTTGGCCGCCGGAAAGGAATACGATGCCGGGAACCGCCGCTGGAACTGTGCGCAACAGGCAACACAAGGTTTGCTCGGCAGCTTCGTTGATGCTCACCTGGTTCGGACTGGTCGCTCCCGACAGAACCATGTTGGGTTTGAGCAGCATGGCTTCGAGTTTGACGCGATGCTCGAATAACGCCTCGAAAACAGCCTGCAAAGCGGCTTCTGTCGTGGCGAAATGTTGTTCGATGGAATGCGCGCCATCCATGAGCACTTCCGGTTCGACGATCGGCACCAGGCCGGATTCCTGGCTCAACGCGGCGAACCGCGCCAGAGCGTGCGCGTTAGACTTGAGACCTGTGGCCGTTGGAATCCCCGGAGCGATCCGGATCACGGCCCGCCATTTTGTGAATACCGCGCCGCACTGGGAATACGCTTGCAACCGATCTCGCAGGCCATCGAGCCCCTCAGTGATTTTTTCGTCCGGAAATCCGGCCAGCGGTTTGGCGCCTCGATCGACCTTGATCCCTGGAAGAATGCCCTGGCGTTTCAACACTTCGACGAACGGCGTGCCGTCCGCCGAGCTTTGCCGGAGCGTTTCATCAAAAAGGATGACGCCGCTGATGCATTCGCCCAACCGCGGGGTTGTGAAAAGCAATTCGCGGTAAAGGCGACGGTTCGATTCGGTAGAAACCAGGCCGATGTGCGAGAATCGCTTTTCTATTGTAGGCAAACTTTCGTCCGCGGCCAGGATGCCGCGACCAGCGGCAACGAGTGTTCGGGCGGTCATTTCCATGGCGTTTGTTGCTGTCATAGCACTCACAAAATAATCTCCAGCCTGCCCTCACACCCGTCATATCAATTCCCGCCGCGCACGGCTCGCTCTGATTTTAGGAGAAGGACCGCAGCGTTCGTTTCTTCTGGCGACGGCTTCCTTCTCCCGTTTGAGCCCCAAACTTTCAGAGAGCGATCCGTCGAACTCTGAAAGCGGAGTCGTTAGCTTACTTTGATCTCCACAGCTTTCGGTTTCGCCAATTCGGTTTTCGGCAGATGCACGAGCAGGACACCTTCCTTGAACTCAGCACTCACCTTGGCTCCATCGGCGCCATCCGGAAGTGTGAAGCTGCGAATAAATGTTCCAAAGGAACGTTCCATCCGGTGATACTTTTTTCCCTTTTCCTCTTTTTCCAGCTTTCGTTCGCCGGTGATGGTCAGCACACCTTCTTCGACGATGACTTTTACATCTTCCTTTTTCACTTCGGGCAGGTCGGCTTTGACGAGCCATTCCTTGTCATCTTCGCAGATGTCCACGGAAGGAGCCCATTCCGCGACGGACATCAATTCCTTGCCGCCATTACCAAGGCGTGACGGTGACAGTCCCATCAAGCGGGCGAACCGGCTTTGCAATTCCTCCATTTCCTTGAACGGATCCCAATGGGTGAGAGCGTTCATTTTTCATTTCCTCGTGACGGAGAATTTTATGGCGCGATTCAGTCCGTCAGCTGCGCCGCGTCGGAACGGTTCAGGGAAACTCCACAGTTTTCGAGTCCGATCCAGGATGACCATCGCTCGCACTTCTGGTTGTGGCTCATCCACGATTGCCAATTTTACGTCTCATTTTGCATTCTGGATTTTATGCGTTTCCGGCGAAAATCTTTTGAACAATTTCTGAGCGTCATTCGACAAGAGCGGAGCAGCCGCAGCCGCAAATGAGCCGAAACTGATTTCGTCAGGCGAAACCGATCCGCTCCTCCGTCGATGACAGAATGAACAAAAAGAGATGGCGGTTAATCGGGTCGTCGATTTGGATGATGCGCATTTTATTCGGAACCGACTTTAGTGAAAATGCCGCGCGCGCCGGCGACGTGGCGGCGGCAATGGCCGAGCGGGTTGGGGATATTCTATTGGTCGTGCATGCGTCCCCTCATCCGCGTTCCACCTTCACCACTTCGGAGACAAAACTGCTCGCCGCTGGCGCAGCGTTGAGAAGTGAAGGTGAGCGTTTGCGCGCGCAAGGGGCAGTCGTGAAGCTGGCGCTGCTGAATGGTTCACCAGGCGAGACACTGGTGCACAAGGCCGAGTCTGCCGGGGCGCGCCTGGTTGTGCTCGCCTCGCAGAGCAAAAAGGCGCGGGCGCGCTGGTGGTTCGGAAGTGTTTCCGAATGGGTGGCGGAGCATTGCACCGTGCCCACGCTCATCGTGCGCGAGGAGCACTCACTCCTGGCCTGGTTGCGGGCGCAACGCCCTTTGCGCGTGCTCTGCGCTTTCGACTTCAGTTCACCCGCCGAAGCGGCGTTGCATTATGCCCGCAAACTTCAGCGCCTCGGCCCCTGCGACATTGTCGTCATCCAGGTAGATCGACCGGTCTGGGAACGAATTGGGTTTGGAAGGGCCGGAGCGAGACCGCTGGGGTTTAACTTCTCGCAGTTGCAAGCGTTGCTGGAACGGAATCTTAGAAAAAAGACCGACGAAATCTTCGAGCATTCGATGGTTCGCATTCGCGTCGAACCGGGATGGGGCCGGCCTGACGCTCGGTTGATCGAGATCGCGCGCGCCGAGAAATCGGATCTGGTGATTACAGGATCGCATCAGTGGCAGGGCTTGAGCCGCTTGCGTTTCGGATCGACGTCGCGCTCGTTGTTGCGCTTTGGTGGTTTGAATGTTCTGGTCGTGCCATCACCGATGGAAACCGTGGCGCCAGTGATTCCAAAAATCGGCCGCGTCATGGTCACCACTGATTTTTCCCCGGCCGGTGACGCCGCCATTGTTCATGCCTATTCGATTGTTCAACCGGGCGGGACAGTTTACTTGCTGCATGTCATGCCTCCATTCGATTTTCCGAATCCGCTGATCGCAGGTCATTTTGAACCGCGCCAAACCAGGCGGGGCCATGCGCAAAGCTTGCGAGCAGCCGCTGAAAAACTGCAAAGTTTGATTCCCGCAACCGCATCTTCCTGCGGCGCTGTTTCAAAATGCGAAGTGGTCCAGCACCGCAATCCGGCAGTCGCAATCGCCCAGACCGCGGAACGTCTGGGGGCGGATGTCATCTGCATGGCGTCCCATGGACGCTCGGGATTAGGGGCCGCAGTACTGGGTTCGGTGACGCAGGAGGTTTTGACTCGGTCGCATCGACCGGTCTATGTGGTTCGCCACGCGGAATAGATGATGAGGTGGTGAGCAAACGCTCTGCAGTTTTCGTTTCAACGCAGTTTCCACGCAATGTTTCCTCGAGCAAGGGATTGATCGGGTCTGAGTGTGTCTCATTGAAACCGCAGACGGTTGTCGGAACCACGGCGGCGATGCTGGAAACAGCGCGCGCGCTGGTGTTGTTGTTCGCGTGTGAAGTGTAAAGTGGTGTAACGAAAATCGGCGGATTTCTGCACTGACGATCGTTCAATGAAGCTTCGAGACGCGCGCCGCGAGTGCCTGAGCGCTTTGTTATGAAGCGATTAGAAGTGGCGACGCTTTGGCGTGGTTTGTTTGGTGTGCGCCCTGCTATGGCCAGCCTTGCGTCTCAGATACAATGTTGAGTTCGTATGCGCCTTCAAAATGTTTCAAGCGACTTCACCGGAACTGCTCTCTCCTTGCCGCAACATTCCGTTGTCGAAGAAAATCGACCTCCGGCAGTGGTTCGCATTCAGCCCGAAGAAATCATTCGCGACGCGATCCTAGCCACGCTGCGCCGAATGCAAGACAGCCAAAACAAGGAACTCGCCGATGCAGTTGAGCGTTGTCTGAGAAAGTTTCAGAAATCTGCTCATGCAAAAGAGCTCCATGGGACGGATCGACCGCCTGATCCAACAAATGGTCCGGGGAAACTCTAATGCCGCGAATGGAAACAAGAACGGACTTTTTACTCACGAAGCACGTAGCGGCACGCATTGTCAGCATGGAACAGCCACTTTCGAACTGTCTTCCCGAACCACGGAATGAAGACTGACATTCAGCACCGCCTGGCGCCCCAAGATTTCCATAAGCACGGAAACTCGCTCCTGAGGCGCGAGCACTTTGAGCACGACCGCGTTCAAGCCGCGAAAGGCTCCTTGGGTCAAAATCACACCATCTCCAGGTTGCAGCAGCATGTCCCAATGCGGCATCTCCGCGGAATCGAAATGAGCCTGCAATTCCGCAATCACATTCGGTTCAATCGTGGGGATGCGATCGCGAAAGTGCACGATAGTGCTGACGCCATAAGTGTATTGAACGGCCCAGAACTGCGCATTCACGTCGAAACGCGCAAAAAGATAATTCGGAAATAAATTCTCGATCACCGTCACGACGCGGCTTCGCGTTGTCTTGCGAACTTTGTATCGCGGAAGAAACACCTCGACTCCGGCGTGTTGTCGCAAGTGAGCCGCCGCAATGTGTTCGTGCTTCGGCTGGCAGCGGATGCAAAACCACGGATCGAGATTCTGAGTAGCATTGGTTTTCATAGGAGTACGCTTCACCTTCACTGATATGATGGTCGGACGATAAAAATCAGACGTGAGCGTGGCAAGGGCGCACGCGTACAGAAACGCGACAGTGATTATCCATTCACGACTTGGTTTGCCGGTGTTTTTTTGTGCGGATTCGTTCAACGAAAGCTTTGCGCGGGACGCGGAAAACAATGTAGGGCAGACGTCCTCCTGTCATTTCCCTTGTCGAAAACATTGTTGGAAACTTTGTCGATCGAAAACATTTCGAGGAAGCTTGCGACCAATGCATCATCGCAAGATATCCAAACCTGAGTGCAATCTTTTGTTGCATATGCAATAAATGACGGCATCGGCAACGCTCTGGGCCGTGTCCAACACTGTCGGAAAAAATTACGATATGCTGAAGCGTTCCGGATGGCGTGCATCGGAATGCGCCGCTGCAACAATTCACAATTGTTTTCATGAATTTATGCGTGAGTTGCTCCTGAAATTGTTCGATCTGCGGCGGACTAAAAAGCGTTCAAGAAATTTGGAGTGCCGGAAAGCTTTACAATGCAGCGGAACGCGCAAAAGGGGCGAGGCGTTCTTAAACGTGGTAGATCGAAGCCTTTACAGCGCGTGCGGTCGCAGCGGTATAGGCCATGCTCGCTTCGATTGGAAAAGCAAATTATGAAAACATTCATTGGCATTCACGCAGGCGGCGCGCTCGCCGCCATCTGCATCTCGTGCTCATCGTTAGCGATTACCAATCCTGGTTTTGAAAGCGGCACTCTCGCCGGGTGGACCGCCAGTGTCCCGCCCGGCGGAAGCGCCGGCGTGGTGACGAGCCACGTGAGCGCCGGCATAGGCAGCACATATACTCCGGTGGAAGGAAGTTATTTTGCTTTGTTGAAATCGGACGGGCCGGGAAGCTTTACCACGCTATCTCAAGCTGTCACGTTGAGTGCCGGCGATATGGTGAAGGGCTTCGCCGCTTTCGATTACGGCGATTATCATCCGTTTAACGACAGCGCCGAAGTGCGAATTCTTGATATGCTTGGCGCTCCTGTGGCCACGCCCTGGAAAGTCGAAGGACTCGACGTGGCCGATTATGCGGATGGCCCTTGGGGCTCGTGGGCATGGACCGCACTGAGTGGCGGGTCATACACGATCGAACTTCGCGTTACCAATGGGGGCGATGCCGGTTATGACAGTTACGGCTTGTTCGATGCCTTTTTAGTTCCAGAACAGGTTCCCGAAAGCGGATCGACATTGGCATTGATGCTTGGGGCGGCCGCGCTCATCGGAGGTCTGCGCCGCAAATTTCAGAGCACGTTGTAAATTGAATTGCGAGCGATCCCGTTGTTTATATTTCTTTGCGCGTTTCCTCCGGTGTGCGATTCATTTGGCGCCGGAGGAAATTTTTTTGCGCGCGCAATTCAGGTTGAAATCGAACTGGAATTTTTTCTCCCGAATGGATCCGTTCAAAATCATCAGCGGAATTCATTGTAAAAAATGGCGGATCGTCGGGGAATGATAACCGATGTCAACGGAAG
>JBFMDG010000353.1:0-7721 GCA_040754135.1 Verrucomicrobiota bacterium | reverse complement strand
ATCGGCCACGCGTTTTGCGGATCTCAAAAAGCAGCGGAGGCGTTTGGCGCGCAGCTGAGCGCATTGCAACCGTTTGCCTGGCGCGCAGAAAATTTTAGAGCCGACTCACGTCTGGCTGCTACCGAGAAACAAACGAGCGGACGTAGCATCGAATGTGAGTTCGATCACTTGTTTCTGGTGGCGACGCCCTTCACCATCGGCCACGCGTTTTGCGGATCTCGAAAAGCAGCGATGGCGTTTGGCGCGCAGGTGGGCGCATTGGCAGTCGTTTGGCTGGCGCGCAGAAAATTGTAGAGCGGACTCACGTCTGGCTGCTACGCAGTACGAACGCGCTTCCGCGAATTGCAGCACGGTCAAAAATGTGGCAGGCTGCGCTCGATATGAAACGTTTTGGGCCCCTCATCATTGTTCTCATCATTCTCGTTGTTCTCGGGTTGCTTGTGGCCGGCACGTACAACCGGCTCGTCGGCCTTTCCCAAGCCGTCGATCGCCAATGGGCCCAGGTGCAAAACGTGTATCAGCGCCGCGCCGATCTCATTCCCAATCTCGTCAACACCGTCGCTGGCGCCGCCAATTTCGAGAAATCCACTCTCACCGAGATCACTCAGGCGCGCGCTTCCGTCGGCCAGGTGCAAGTGAATCCGAATCAGGCGCCGAACGCTCCCGAGCAACTGGAAAAATTTCAACAAGCTCAGGAACAGCTAACCTCGGCATTGTCCCGTTTGCTGGTGGTGGTGGAACGTTATCCCGAACTGAAGGCGAACAACAACTTCCTGAATTTGCAGGCTCAGCTCGAAGGAACGGAAAACCGCATCTCGGTCGAGCGCGGCCGGTTCAACGAAACCGTGCAGGCCTACAACTCGGCCGTGCAACGATTTCCCACCGTGCTCTTCGCGCGCCTGTTTGGTTACGCCCCCAAACCTTACTTCACGGCCAGGCCCGGCGCTGAAACCCCACCACCCGTCCAGTTCAATTTCGGCGGAACGAACCGATGAAAGCGAGCTTCGCTTTATCTCGGAATGCCGCGCGGTTTCTTTATCTCTGTGGCCTCGCGTTCCAGCTGCTCACGGTGTGGCCGGCCGAAACGATTCCGCCTCGACCGCAAAATCACTTCAATGATTACGCGAGCGTGATTTCGCCGGTAACCGCGCAGACGCTCAATCAACGTCTGGTGGATTTTGAACGGGCCACATCGAGTCAAATCCTGGTGGCCATTTATCCAAAGATGGCCTCGGATTCTTCGATCGAGGATTACACCGTCCGCGTCGCGCAAAGCTGGGCTGTGGGGCAGAAAGGACGCGACAATGGAGCGGTGCTGTTCGTATTCATTCAAGATCGGCAGATGTTTTTGCAAGTGGGTTATGGCCTCGAAGGCGCCATCCCGGACGCCATTGCCAAGCAGATTATCGAACGAGACATCAAACCGCATTTTCAGGCGGGCAATTTCGACGCCGGTTTGACGGCCGGTGTGAATGCCATCCTTGCGGCAGCGCGCGGCGAATATCAAGGCACCGGACTGACCGTGCGTGAACGACAAGGGCGCCGCACTCAGCCTGGGATCGGCCTGATGTTTTTCATCTTTTTGATTTTGCTTCTGGGAATGACGCGGCGATCGCGCACAACGGTTTTCCGGCGATCCGGACGTTCCACCTGGATCGGTCCATGGGGCGGTTTCGGTGGCGGCGGCGGATGGCGCGGTGGCGGCGGATTTGGCGGAGGCACTTTCTCCGGCGGCGGGGGCAGCTTTGGAGGCGGCGGCGCGGGCGGGCGCTGGTGAAAAAATGAAAACGAAAGAATTTGTCAGTCACCTGGATGAAACCGCGATCACCGCGGGCATCGCCGAAGCGGAGCGAAAAAGCTCCGGAGAAATTCGTGTCTTTATTTCAAACAAGCACGTGCCCGATGCCCTGGGTGAAGCGCAAAAACAATTTGTCCGCTCCGGCATGGACCGAACCAAAGCGCGCAATGGCGTGTTGATTTACTTCGCGCCGCGCTCGCAAACATTCGCCATCGTCGGCGACGCAGGAATTCACGCCAAAGCAGGCGATGGCTTGTGGAATCACATCGCCGAAGCGATGGCGGAGCATCTCAAACAATCCGATTACACGGGCGCAATTCTCGTTGCGGTATCGGAAGTCGGCAAAGTCCTCGCGCAACATTTTCCCCGCGAACCGGGCGACACGGATGAGTTGAGCAATCAAATCCTCCGCGATGAGTAGATTAGAACCGCGCGAATTGCCTCCATCGGATTTCACTCTCCGTCCCACCACCAAGCGGGTCGCCTCGAAACAAAAAACCGCGAGAACACTCGCGGTTTTCCGTGCTGCCTGAAATTGGAATTCTCTGAGCTTTACCGTTGGTGACGCCGCTTGACTTTGAGCTGAGCCAGGGAATGGGCAAGCGCGGCGCTCACCATGGCGCTTTCCTCGTCGCTGAGCTTCTCCTGCAGCCGCTGCTCGGCGCGGCGGCGCGCCTCTTCCGCTTTCGCTTCGTCAATATCGTCCGCGCGGATGGCCATATCCGTGAGAATGGCCACGCGTTCACCGGTGATCTCGACGAAGCCTTCGCCGACGGCCAAATGATAATCGTGGCCATCTTTGCGGGCGGTGATTTCACCGGGCACGATTTGCGTCATGAGCGGCACGTGCTTTGGATAAATGCCCATTTCGCCTTCGACGCCCGGGAGCGTGACCATTTCCACATCTTCGGAATAGGTCTTCGCCTCCGGAGTTACGATTTCGAGTTTCAGTGTGTTGGCCATGGCATTTGCTGACCTGAGCGTCAGCCTTCTTTAATCTCGTCGATGCCGCCCTTCATGTAGAAATTGCCTTCGGGAACATCGTCATGTTTGCCGTCGAGAATCTCTTTGAAGCCGCGCACCGTTTCGGCGACGGCCACCTGTTTGCCTTCGCGTCCGGTAAAGACCTGCGCGACCGTAAATGGCTGGCTGAGGAACCGTTGAATCTTCCGGGCGCGGAACACGGTGAGCTTGTCTTCCGGTGAAAGTTCGTCCATGCCCAAAATGGCAATGATGTCCTGCAAATCCTTGTAGCGTTGCAAAACCTTCTGCACGCCGCGCGCGACATCGTAATGTTCCTGCCCCACGATTTCGGGAGTGAGGGCGCGCGAGTTCGAAGCGAGCGGATCGACGGCCGGGAAAATACCCAATTCCGCAATGGAACGTTCCAGCACGATGGTCGCATCGAGATGCGCAAACGTGGTGGCGGGCGCGGGATCGGTCAAATCGTCTGCCGGCACGTAAACCGCCTGGAACGAAGTGATCGATCCTTTTTTGGTGGAAGTGATTCGTTCCTGCAAATCACCCATTTCAGCGGCCAATGTGGGCTGATAGCCGACGGCGCTGGGGGTGCGTCCAAGGAGGGCGGAGACTTCCGATCCGGCCTGGGAGAAACGGAAAATATTGTCGATGAACAGGAGCACATCCTGATTCTTTTCGTCGCGAAAATATTCGGTAATGGCCAATCCGGACAAGGCGACGCGCAGACGCGCACCCGGTGGTTCGTTCATCTGTCCATACACCAGCGCGATTTTCGATTCGCTGAGATTCTTTTGCTTGATTACGTCCGCTTCCGACATTTCGTGGTAGAGATCGTTGCCTTCGCGGGTGCGTTCACCGACGCCTGCAAAGACGGAAACGCCGCCGTGGAGTTTGGCGATGTTATTGATCAACTCCATGATGACGACGGTTTTTCCGACGCCGGCGCCGCCGAAAGCGCCGACTTTGCCGCCCTTCAAGAAGGGGCAGATCAAATCGATGACTTTGATCCCGGTGGTAAGGACCTGAGGCGAGGTGGATTGATCCACCAGCGGCGGAGCGGGACGATGAATCGGGTAGTATTTGTCTGCGACCACGGGCCCGCGTTCATCGACCGGATTGCCGGTGACATCGAAGACCCGCCCCATGACGCCTGGCCCGACGGGCATGGAGATGGGAGCGCCGGTATCGACGACTTCGTAGCCGCGTTTGAGTCCTTCGGTGGAGCCCATGGCGACGGAGCGGACCCAGTTATCACCGAGATGCTGTTCAACTTCGAGGGTGAGTTTGACCGGGTTGCCCTGGACTTTGAATTCGACCGTGAGGGCGTTGTAGATCGCGGGGAGCTGACCCGCGAATTCGACGTCCACCACCGGACCGATGATTTGTACGATTTTACCTTTGTTCATGGTTAAAGATTTGGTGCGTTGACTCAGCCCATCGCCATGGCGGCGCTGGTGATTTCCAGCAATTCTTTAGTGATGTTGGCCTGGCGCAATTTGTTGTACTCGAGCGTCAGATCTTTGATCAACTGCTTGGCGTTGTCGGTGGCGTTCTTCATCGCCACCATGCGCGAGCTGTGTTCACTGGCCTTGGCTTCGAGCAGGATTTGATAAATCTGAAAATTCAAATAATGCGGCAGCAACGCTCCTAGCACTTGCGATGGGTTCGGCTCGAATAAAAACTCCGTCGTGCCCCGAACTAGTTCCGACGAAGTGGCATGCCCGGTCACATCCATCGAGACCCCTTTCAATTCGGAAATCGGCAACAGCGGATGAATCTCCGGCCGCTGGTTCAGCGTGGAAATAAAATTCGTGTAAAGCACATCCACGGCATCGGCTTCCCCTTTGATGAACATCTCCCGCGCGAACCGCGAAATGGCGCGGGCTTCGCTGAACTGCGGCGCATCTTTAAAAGTGAATTCCGCCGCCAGCTGGCGTTTGGTGCGCGCGACAAATTGCGACGCCTTCCGACCGGCAGTGATGAACACGGTCGTGTCTTTGTCGAATTTCGCCGCTTCTCTCATGAGGTTGCTGTTGAGCGCGCCGCACAAGCCTTTGTCCGTGCTCACGATGATGACGGCGCGTTTTTTCATGGGCCGCACTTCCAACAGCGGATCGGTGAAATCCCCGACATTCGCGCTCACTTCTGCCAGCACTTCGTTCATGAGCGTGGCGTAAGGCCGGCCGGCCAGTGCGGCTTGCTGCGCGCGGCGCATTTTCGACGCCGCCACCATTTGCATGGCTTTGGTGATCTGCGCCGTGTTCTTGATCGACTTGATGCGGCGTCGTATGTCGCGAGTGCTGGGCATGCGATTCCTGGGCTGAAAAGCTTAGCGATACGTCTGCTTGAATTCGACCACAGCCGCTTTGAGATCGTTGATGAGCGCGTCGCTCAGAGCCTTTTCCTTCGCGATGCGGGCCATCAGCTCCGATTTCCGGCTCGTCAGGTAACCGGTCAATTTGCTTTGGAAATCCTTGATCTTATCGACCGCCACATCGTCCATATAACCGTTCTGCACGGTCCAGAGTATTGCCGCCTGCACCTCGACCGGAATCGGGTTGTATTGCGGCTGCTTGAACACTTCCACGATGCGTTTGCCGCGTTCGAGCTGGGCTTGCGTTTTGGCGTCGAGATCGGAGCCGAACTGCGCGAAAGCCGCGAGTTCGCGAAACTGCGCCAGGTCGAGTTTGATGCGGCCGGCCACCTGTTTCATGGCTTTGATTTGAGCGGCGGATCCGACGCGCGAGACAGACAAACCGACGGAAATGGCCGGCCGAATGCCTTGATAAAACAAGTCCGTTTCCAAATAAATCTGACCGTCGGTAATGGAAATGACGTTGGTCGGAATGTAGGCCGAGACGTCGCCCGCCTGCGTTTCAATGATCGGCAGTCCGGTGAGAGATCCGTTGCCAAATTTTTCGCTGACGCGTGCCGAGCGTTCGAGCAAGCGGCTGTGGAGATAGAAGACGTCCCCGGGATAAGCTTCACGCCCCGAGGGACGTTTCAGGACGAGGGAAACCTGGCGATACGCGACGGCGTGTTTCGAGAGATCGTCGTAAATAATGAGGGCGTCCATGCCATTATCCATGAACCATTCGCCCATGGCGCAACCGGCAAAGGGCGCGAGGTATTGATTCGTGGCCGAATCGGACGCCGTGGCGCTGACGATGATCGTGTAAGGCATAGCGCCGGCTTCTTCCAGCACGCTGATGACGCGCGCGACGTTCGACTGTTTCTGGCCGACCGCCACGTAAATGCAATAAAGCGGCCGGTATTCCTTGTCGCCCGAGTCAGCGGCCGCTTTGTTCAAGCGGGCATTGCTGATAATGGTGTCGATGCCAATGGTGGTCTTGCCGGTGGACCGATCGCCAATGATCAATTCGCGCTGGCCGCGGCCGATGGGAATCATGGCGTCGATGGCCATAATACCGGTTTGCACCGGCTGGCTGACCGATTTGCGTTTGATGATGCCGGGCGCGATTTTTTCTACCGGATAACTGGCCTCGGCGCGGATCGGGCCTTTGCCATCGAGCGGTTCGCCGAGCGCGTTGACGACGCGTCCGAGCATTTGTTTGCCGACAGGGACCTGCAGCAAACGGCCGGTGGTTCGAACCTCCTGGCCTTCTTTCACACTCGTGTAATCTCCCAGAATGATAGCGCCGACCTCGGTTTCTTCGAGGTTGAGGGCGAGGCCGGTGACGCCGTTTCCGAAATCGATCATTTCGTTGAGCATGACGTCTGTGAGGCCTTCAATTTTGGCCACACCATCGCCAATTTCGCGGACGATGCCGACGTTCTGGCGGGCGACGGAGGTTCGCACGCCCGAGATTTGTGCTTCGATTTCTTGCAGTAGATTGCTCATAGATTTCAGTTCGATCTCATCTGTAGGCCGCGCGCCTGGGCAGCGGCCATTCTCAAATTAAAAGTTTTCTCTCAAATCATTCAGTCTCGCCTGGACGCTGCCGTCATAAACATCGCTGCCCACTTGAATGCGCAGGCCGCCGATGAGCGCGGGATTTTGGGCGTAGGAGATATTCAAGCCGGCGCCGTAGATCTGATTCAGTTTTTGTTGCACCGATGATTGCAATGCGGGATCGAGCGGCAGAGCGCTTTCGACTTTCGCGGTGCGGCGCGCAATCTCGAGTTTCACCAGACGCTCGAAATGCGCGAGCATCGGCAGGTAACCGCGCGGCTTGGTTTCCAGAACGCGTTGCACGACTGCGCGCACCCGGCTTTCATCCATGGCGCCGTTGACAAAGGTGCTGCGAAACAATTCTTTGGCTCCGCGTCGGGATTGTTTGGAAATCTTCATGCGCGCAATGGCTCGATTTCGGTGTCCATTCTCATTCTCATTCTCATTCTGATCCGAATCAGGCGGCCAATTCCCGATTGGTTTCCTCGGCCAGACGCCGCTGATCTTCGGCGGTCAAAACCTTGCCGGTGACTTTGGCGGTGGTTTCGACGACAAGCCGGCCGATTTCGCGTTTCAGTTCGGACAGCATACGGGCGTGATCCTGGGCGGCAGCTTCACGCGCTTTGGCGATGATTTGTTCGGCGGCGGCGATGGCTTTTTGCGTTTCCTGATCACGCACGCGATTGGCGGCATCGCGCGCTTCTTCGATCAATTTATTGGCCTGGGTGTTTGCCTGGCTGAGGATTTCCTGGCGCTGCGCTTCGGTGCGCGCCAGTTCGGCTTTAATTCGGTCGGCATTGGCCAGGCTTTCGGCGACGCGGCGGCGGCGTTCCTCGAGCATGGTGAGGACGGGTTGGTAGGCGAATTTTTTCAGCGCCAGGGCGACGAGGACGAAGAGGACGATTTGCGAAATGAGCAAGGTCCAATTCACGCCGAATTGATCGGCGATTTCAGAAATCGGATTTTGCGCGGCGGCAAGGAAGAGCAGGTTCATAATCTTGCAAAAAGGTTCGGGCGCGGAGCGGGTGC
>JBFMDG010000352.1:0-7756 GCA_040754135.1 Verrucomicrobiota bacterium | reverse complement strand
CCAATGGGGCCTCGCAGTGATCTAGAACGACTGCCGATCGTATTATTGGCTGAAGTTGCATTCATCTGGCTCTGGCCAATAGCGGGAGCCCTTTTTCTTTCGGGGATTGTGGCCTGGATCATCGGAAAGCTGTTTGGAGCTTTGGTCGTTCCGGTGATTGGACGATATTTGCCGTCGGTCCCAAGTATCCATCCGGGCGAGGCAACATCCATTTTTCGTTGTCCGCATCCTGAATGCGGGAACGATTTCAGCGTCCGTGACGAACTGCTCGGCACGGAGGTGATTTGCCCGTCATGCTCTGGCATCGTATCAGTCCCCAAAACCTCCAATTCACCGGCTGGTAAAATTCAGGGAATTCCGACTGCCACACTCGCCTGCGCCACAGTCTCGGTCATTGGTACCTTGGTCTGCTTTCTGTTCTTGTGGTCTGCGCAACGTGAGCAAAGGCGCCTTTCGAGTCGTCTGACAGCGCCTGCAAAATCTGCTAACATCGAAACGACACCCGTTGCCGATGCCGCTCCTACAGCGGCGGTCGACTCACCTCCTGTCACCAGCGAGTGGCATCGCTACCGAGACACAAAGACATTCTACTTCGAATGCGAATATCCCACCGAATGGCGTTCCAATGAGATGGACGATGCGCTGAACCGCCGCGTGCAGTTCATCACGACTGATGCCGAAATTCGGGTACGCGTTCCGTTTGTCGAAGTCCGGAGTTCGTCCCAGCTCGATAGCCTGGAGCGTGAGGCAGAGAATCTGTTTCCCGCTACTCGAGGTCAGTTCCTTTCTAAAAAAACGCGCAAAATCGGAGGCTTGAATGGATACGAGATCGAGTACCGGCAGTTCACACCGCCAGCCCGCAATCGTGCGGTGCTTCTTGCCGCTCGGGGAAAGCTGCACGTCCTCACCTTAGCTTGTGTCGTGGAGTCAGCGTTCACGAAGCGTTCGGCTGAATTCGACCGGTTTTTACAGAGCTACCGGCCGATGTTCAATGACAGTGCAGCCGTAGTCGCAACCTCCACCACCTCTCAGCGAACACAACCGGGTATCTACCAGGATCCAAAGGGGCGCTTCACTTGTCGTCCCCCTCCGGGCTGGACGATCACGGAGAATCGCGAGGATCCTCGTTCACGCGTGCAGTTCCGCTCCGGAGCCAGCCAGATCAGCATCATCGCAAGGGAGATGGAGAGTACTGTGTTTGATGAGTCAGTTCGCAATGGAATTTCTCAAAACCACCAGAATATAGTCGCTCAGGTCAACAGCAAAGGAGGTCGGGCCAAGCACATGGGCACGGCTTGGCGGGACGTTGAAGGCACGAAGGCGGTCCAAAGCGATGTCTCAATTGAGTCGCCGAGTGCCCAGCAAATCCGATTTGTTCGCTTCAAGCGCGACGGCCGCGATCATTCCATCACTTTGACGGTGCAGTCGACGCAGATATCGGACAGCGTGAACGACCTCTTTGAGCTGTTCCTACGCGACTACAATACCCGAAGGGGCGAATAACGCAGTCAATGCCGCTCCTCAATGTTGTTTTCGCAGAAGCTTCGACCACTGGTTATGAAGTTCTCGTGTCCCAAATGTGATCAGCATCTCGAAGCAGATGATAGTGCAGCCGGACAGGCAATCACTTGTCCGACGTGCGGCCAGCCTATCGAGGTGCCGAATTGTGGATTTGGGGCTTGCGGCCCATCGGCTGCGGTTCGCAACGCAACGGTCTGCGGCGCGGCAACGATGGCATCCTCGTCGGTGCTTGCAGCAAGTCAGGCTGGCGTTCGCGAGCAGTCCAAGTCGCCGACGCCGGTAAGCGATGAGCAATATCGTTGGGAATATCCTGGAACCCGCGACTGCCCTGGTTGCGGCAGTGCAAACCAGTTGAAATCGATTCGTTGCGCGCGATGCAAAGAAAGGCTCCGTCCGATCGGGGTGGCCGTAATTGCAGTGCTCTACCTGCTTGCCGTTCTCGGGGGCATAACGGTCGGAGTAGGCTTATTGGTCTTCCTTGGCCCCACCCAAATGCCGGCCATCGGGATCGCTATCGCTCTCGCGCTCGGCACGATCGCCTGCTGGATTGTGGTAGCCTTCGACCGCGGTCTCAAGTGGGCTTCCGTCTGCCTGCAGGTTTGGTCTGGATTGAGTTGTTTCGGCTGGGCAGCAACGGCCTTGGAGGCATGGAAGGTTTCAGATCCGGCGGCTCTGTTTGCCACCACGTGTTCGCTCCTTCACGGCGCGACGTTCGCCTATCTCTCATGTTCGCGGCGCTCCCGTCAGTACTTTCAAGGCAAGGTCCTGGTGCGCGTTCAGGCGTCATCTACTGCGATCCGATCAAACCCTCCGCAGAACGATCAAAAGGAGGTCGTGCAGGATTTGCCGTCCGCAGTGCTCGACGGGCCGCAAGCAAGATCAACCAACGCGTCTAACTCGCTCTTTTGCCGCTGCAATCACTGCCCTGGTGTGATCGAATTCCCGCCGGAGTCCATTGGAACGGATGTTGAATGTGCTCATTGCGGCCTCGTAACTCGCCTCTATCGAAGTCGCGAAACAGACTTGGCGCCGGCGTCCCGCGGAGTCGGCCCCAGAGTGCGATTTGGAAAACGGATTGCCTTTGCAGGAATAGCCACAGTGGCGCTGGCCATTGTGCTGTTCATTTGGCAGATCAAGCAAAACCGCAAGCATTGGCCATTGAGGATCGCGGTTGGAGAATGGGTGGACGTCAACGCCGGTAGCGATGGCTTCTTCTTTCATATTCAGCGATCGGGCAGAGGGGATCAGTCATGGATCGATTCGATTCATTTCCGGGGCAGCAACACGCCTTCGTATGCGATCTGTCCCGCGGGCCTCTCGATGCTAAAAGTGCGGAGCACTAAACCCGAGGGGAGTATCCTCGGTTCACCACGCTTCGTATGGGAAGACCAGCCTTTTCTCATCTGCAGTAATCGCCACATCCTCGGCGCCTACACGAACACGGCTGAATACCATAATCATGGTGTTCCTCATCTTCCGCCAAATCGGCCGCTACTCTCTGTCGGTTACCCATGGAGCCTCGCAAGCAATTCCTTCGATGTTCTCGTGACGTGGGCGGGGTCCGAGCCGGCAGGTGTGCCCAGCGCTGCGCTTCCGGGTCGAGAAGGAATGAAACGAACGTTTCTGACTTTAAGCGTCACCAACACAAGCGCGGGAAAGCGCACTTTTGACAGCGCGGCATTCTACCTGGAATCAGAGTCCGGTGAACGGTTCCGTCCGGCTTTCATGTACGAACGTGAGGACGGACGAGGACCGATGGCGCGCGGGATTTACACCTCTTCAAGGATCGCACTTCATGGAGGAAACGGGGAATTTCCAATGGCTTTTTTCCTCCCGCCACATGTCTCTACGGATCACTTGCGATTCGGATACGATGATCAGGATTTGCCGCCTCTGCACGCAACACCTAAACCTGCTGCCGACGGCATTCCCCTGGTCGCTCGGAGCGCCGGGATTCTTGGACCCGCTCGAGCCATGATTGATGACGTGAGCAAACGCACGCCCGAAAAGCTGTCTCACCTCGTACGGCGTCCTTCGAATCGCGAACTCGTTTTTGTGACACTTCGGTTGGACGCGCTAAAGGAGGAGCGATTCGCGTCGAAGTGCCTGCGCCTGATCGCTCCCGGGGGAAACTCGTACGGCCCGCCGCGAATATATGGACTCGCCGAAGACAATCCGACGATCGGGACGTTCGCAGCCGAAAGCGGCACGGTTTCTCTGGCGCGCAATCAAGCTCCAGGATCGATGAAGTTTCGAGTTTATTTCGACATCGACACGGGAATTGCCATTGGCACTTTAAGATTGGTCTATCGCAAATAAGTTGGTGATGGACGCGGCTCTTTTCGTTTTTAACCTGACGGGCCGTTTGCTGTCCGCTTTCGTAGACGGGCTTTTGAAGCAGAAACCGCTACAACTTTTTTACCGTGGAATGAGCCCGATCGATCGCAGCGAAATGCGATCGCAATGAGGTCGGGTCACATCGGAGAACAGTTTCACCTCGACTCGCCTAAACCAGTTTTAACCAGATTGAATGGCTCCTCTGAAATGACTTGCCGACAAAACCGATGCGCGCAAAGTAGATGGCGGATGGAATGTATCGAGGGAGATTGGCAAATTCCCATTCGCCCGTTCGACCAGAAGCGCTGGGGAATCGTCAGATTCACGTTTCATTGGAGTAATCCGCAAGAGTGACATATTATGGTCATTCACAGAGCTTTGATGTATTCGTAAGTCGCTCTGGAATTCTGTTTGAGGGCCCATAGCTCAGCGGTTAGAGCAGGCGACTCATAATCGCTTGGTCACAGGTTCGAATCCTGTTGGGCCCACCACCTCCCGGAAAGTTGTTCTCGATTTCCAGTAAGAACCTGCAGACCGCTCCGCTACGTGCGGACTCCGCGGCCGCGTCACGGATTGCGCCGGCTGAACGCAGTGGCGACGGCGCGTTGGCTTCCGTCGCACGTGTCGGTAATTCCAGTGCGTCGGGAGTTGGCCGAAGCGGTGTCGCGTTCACGCTTTGCCACCGCACTCCATGTCAAGCCGGTTGCGTGCGCGAAATGGGTGACCGAAAATCCGCGGCGCTCACGGAGAGCCCAACTCCACGACAGCAGGTGTCACCGGCGCCTCGCGGCGGTGAAAGTGTGAAAGACCAAGGACTTGTCTGCGCTGTGGCATTTTGAGATGCTGATGCCAACACGACGGAATCGGATGATGAAACCCGAGCGATGAGCCACCGGCATGCATTGATACTTTTAGGCCTGGTGCTGATTGCTCTGGGAGTGTTTGAGGGAGGCTGGTTGCTGCTGGCTGTTTGGCTCGGCGCCGATTTTCTTGCCGTGGGAATTGCCCATGCCCGCGGCGCTCATCGGATCTTCGGAAAGAAGCCAGACGGAACGCTGCCAACCTGGAGTTGCTTCCTTTTCCTTCCTTTTCTTTTATATACGAGCGTGGTTTGGCATCTGATTCGAATAGTCAGTTCCGAACCGGCCCACAATCACGTCACGGAAGCTCTGCTCGTTGGGCGAAGGCTGCTCCCCGGAGAGATCGATGGAGCATTCGCCAATTACGTTGATCTGACCGCGGAATTCGCGGAGCCACCGCAAATCCGCGGCTACCCCGGCTACTTGAGCTTTCCTATTCTTGACGGTTCGGCACCGCATCCGGATGCCCTGCATGACATATTGAATCGCATTAAACCGGGCAGAACCTACGTCCATTGCGCGCAAGGTCATGGCCGGACCGGACTGTTCGCGCTCGCTCTGATGCTGAAATGGGGAGCGGTGAAAACGATAAGCGAAGGAATGGAAAGGCTCAGGCGCGTCCGGCCCGGAATCCATCTTTCGCCAAGCCAACATAAGTGCATCGAACAATTCTCCGAAAGGCGCGATCGATGACGCTCGGATATCAATCTCTCGTTGCGATGGGAAACTTCATGTATGCCATGTTGGTGTTGCTATGATGATCCCTGCTGCGCCGGCTCAAGCTCGAACTTCCTGCGCGAGCGGACCTGGCCGCAATGCCGCGGCTTGACGGCTTTTCAGCCACCGATCGGCCCTGAACCAAGGCCTCGCTCAGATAAATCCCTTTTCGTTCGTCGATTCTGATTTCTGCAATCGGATGCCAGTCACTCTGCCCGAACCGTGTTCATGGCGTCGAGGATCTGCTGGTGAAAAGCCGCCGCACTGGCATCCTTTCGACTTTTGGCGGAGGCGATCTCGCGCTGGTGCCAGGATTTGATCCGGTCGATGCCGGCATTCTGGAAAAGATTCGGCATTCGCGTCCTCAAGTATTGCCAATCCTTTTCCAGTGAACCAGATGGCGACAGCGAATTTTGAAATGCGTATCCGGTGAGAAATCGTGCAAGCCGTTGCAGGTCGGCGATTCCATTGGTTTCGCTGCCGATACGCCAGCGCCACAATTTGCCGCGCAAATCACGGGTCAAAATCTGTTGCCCCTCCCCGGAAAACCACGCCTTGCCCAAGGGCGCGTCATGGAACAGCGGCGGCGATACTGGTTCGCCGGATTGCGCATCCCAAAGCCGCGCGGTGCGATCGGCGCTGGCGGTGACGACCCAAAGGCCATCGGCGCTGAACACAGCATCGTGCACCTGGTGTTCGTGAAGCAATCGTCCGGTGAGCGGCGCGCCGCTCGGAATCTCCCAAATGCGCGCGGTAAAATCCTCGCTGCACGTAATCACTCGCCGGCTGTCCGGGCTGAACGCGATTTTCAATACGCCATCTTTGTGTTCGAGATTGGCCAGCCGCTTTCCGTCGGCGCTCCACAGCACCGCCATTCCTTCATTCAACGTGTTATCTCCTGTGGCCGCCACAATGCATTGGGTGTCCGGACTGAATTGCGCCCATTTGACCGGCAGCGCGTGTTGCAGCGGTTTCGATATCGGCCTGGCGGAAGTCACATCGATGATTTGAATTTCCGTCCCACAGACAGCGAGAATTCTATGATCATCGGGACTGAAAACAGTCCAGTCGATGGCGTGGGGCAAGTCCAGGCGCGTTTCGACGCCTGTGGCCAGGGCCACGAGGCGCAATTCTTTCCCGGAGTGAATCACCAGCCGCTTGCCGTCGTGGCTCAAGTTGAGTTGATGGAATTCCTCGCGGCAGTTCGAAGGCGCGTAAAGGGCTCGTCCCATTTTGCTGTTCCAGATGTGGAGCGACGCGACGCGCGAAGTGGCCTGGGAACCAAGCAACGCCAGGACAAATTCGCCGTTGCGGCTCAGGCCCGCGGCTTTGATCGGCTCGCCCACTTCGATCCGAGCCAGGGATTGATCCGGATCCTGAAGGGAAATGAGATCGATGCGCGAAAGGTAGGTTTGAAGCAGGACCGGCGCGTTTTCGGCAATGATGCCTTCCAGGGATTCGGCGAGATTTTCGCCACCGGCCAGATCCCAAACCCGCGTCGTCCCATCAATGCAACCCGTCGCAATGCGCCGCGCATCCGGGGCGAAGGAGGCATGCATCACTCCACGACCAGTGTGACGCAGAATGCCATTCGGTTTCTGCAATTGCCCGGTCGCAGCATCCCAGATTCTCACTGTCAGATCCCAACTCGCGGTCACAATGCGGCGTCCGTCTGGACTGAACCGTGCGGAACGGACGGCGTCCGCATGAGCCAGGGACGGGTGCACTTCAGCGAATGTGGCGACATCCCAAATGCGCGCGTACCGATCATAGCAACTGGTCACAATGCGCCGGCCATCCGGACTGAACGCGGCTGAAAAAACCCAGTTGTTATGCTGAAGTGCGGGTCCGTGCCGTTCTCCCGTTTTCGCATTCCAAATTTGAGCAGTGGAATCGCGACTTGCAGTCACGAGCCATTGGCCGTCCGGACTGAACGCGGCATCGAAAACCAGATCGGCGTGATCTCCGAGATCGCGAACCAGTTGGCCGTTGGTTGCATTAAAAATGCGCGCGCATTTGTCTTTGCACGCTGTAACGATCCATTGGCCGTCGGCGCTGTAGCGGGCGCTCATCACGCGGTCAGGATGTTTCATGGAAAAGATTTCCGCGCCGCTGGTGGCATCCCAGACCGAAGCGGTGCCCGCTTCACTGGCGGTGACGACCCGCTTTCCATCGGGACTGAACGCGGCCATGGATAAGCCTTCCTTGGGTCCGAAGGGCGGAGAGCTACTTTTTCCCGAGGCGAGATCCCAAACTTGCGCTTTTCCAAACCAGCTCGAAATCAACAATCGCGTTCCGGAAGGGTCGAATTCCACCTGGCT